>DATJQV010000029.1 GCA_035505375.1 bacterium
ATTAGGCTGTTTGCGGTCATGGCTGTCTCCTTTCGATGGTAGACCATTTCGGACACTTGCTTACTACCATCTGAAGGCGAGACAGCCTTCTTGTCCAATAGATCGCTCAGCACAGGCTTAATCCTATAGCGCTCACCAAGGGCACCAAGCGTACACCGGACATTTCCATCCGTACCTTCTTTGTGTCTTGGTGGTGAACTTCTATTTCAGTTCTGGCGAGGGAGCAAAGGTCGTGGTGATGAGGTGAGCGGCAAGTAGGCAAGCGACCGTAGACAGTAGACGGTAGACAGCAGGGCACGGGCGGGCGAAAGCCCGCCCTGCCCCGTTGGAGGGACGCTGCCAGGAGGCTTGTGCGGGGACCTGAATCGGAAGGGGGGGAGTCAATCCGGGGGTGACTGCGGCATTCAAGGCCGCACACGATGCGGTGCTCAATGTGGCCGTCAGTCAAGGAGTTAGTGCAGGTTTCAGCGCCAGACAGACCGCCGGACTCAGTGCGGCGGCCAACGGCGCAGAGAATGGCGAATTCAGCGCCGCTGTCACGGCCGCACAGGACCCGGCTCTGACCGGCGCGTTGACCTGCGTGCTCAACCGCAGGTTGAGTGCGGCGGCGAGTCGCGCAGCGAGTTCCAGCCTGACCTGCGCGTTCAGCCGTGAGGCAACCGCGACAGCCAGTCACGCCGTCAGCGCCTATGCCACTGCCGAGTTCAGAACGGCATCGAACCGCGGAATCCTGATGCGAGAGCTTTGACTCAACCCGGACTTGGGCACGATCCCAATGCCTAAGAAGGCGTTTTGACGGGATGCAAGATCGAAAATGGGGACAGTCCCAAGGAGCGCACGGACGCGCGGTGCAGTCCCCATTTTCGCAGAGAGCCGCGTGCCGTTCCGGGAAAGCGGCAACTCTGCTGCCGTGCTCCAAAGGCCTGACTGACATCCATATGTAGTGGTGCGCCGGTTGGAAGCCACAATTCTGCCGCCCAGTGGGCGGCCCAGGGACCGCTCCCCCGGTTGCATCTGCCGATACAGCACGAGGTACAACTGACCTTACAACTACAGGTACTTCAAGACGAACAACTTGCCGAACAACAACACGAACAACTGCTGGTACTTCTTGTGGAACAACTTCTCGAACTTCTCGTGATTCAACTCCGCGAGCAACTTCTTGCACAAGTCGAGACACAGCTTGCTACACGGCTGAAGACACATGTGCTTATGCAAGCGACTGCGCAACTGAGGATACTTCGGCCGGTACTTCCCGGCATACTTCGACTGGTACTTCGCGAGATTCGGTCCGTACTCGGACAATCGGTGTAATCTGCGAAATCTATGGATGTCCGTTTCCATCCGGGTTCGGGCCTGAGCTTGCGCTTGGGCTTGAGCTGGGACTACGGTACGAGACGGAGGAAGCGGCGCTTGCCGACTTTGAGGACAGTGGGGGACGTGACTTTGACGAGCAGGCCGGCATCGGTCAGACGTTGGTTGTCGATGTAGAACGCGCCCTCGACGAGCTTGCGGCGGGCTTCGGTCTTGGAGGGAAGAAGCCCGGCAGTGACGACGAGGTCAATGATGTTGATGCCCGCGGCGGGGACCCTGAACTCGGGCATGTCGTCCGGCAACTGTTTGTCCCGGAAGATGCGGTCGAACTCGGCCGAGGCTTCGTCGGCCGCGGCGCGGGAGTGGTAGAGCGCGATAACGTCCTTGGCCAACTCGACCTTGATGTTGCGCGGGTTCTCGCCCGCGCCGAGCCGCTGCTTGAACGCGGCGAGTTCGGGCTCGGGCCGGTCGGTGCAGAGTTCAAGGTAGTTGAGAATCAGGGCGTCGGGGATGGACATGAGCTTGCCGAACATCTCGCGCGGCGAGTCAGTGATGGCGACGTAGTTGCCGTAGGATTTCGACATCTTCTGGACGCCGTCGAGGCCGACGAGCAAAGGCATGGTCAGGACAATCTGTGGTTCCTGGCCGAACTCGCGCTGGAGCTCGCGGCCAACGAGCAGGTTCCAGTACTGGTCAGCACCGCCGAGTTCGATATCGGCTTTGACCGCGACCGAATCGTAGCCTTGGAACAGGGGGTAGAGGAGTTCGTGGACGTGGATCGGGTCGCCTGCTGCCAGCCGTTTCTTGAAGTCCTCGCGTTCAATCAGCCGGGCGACCGTGTATTTGGCCGCGAGTTTGATGATGTCGGCCCCGCCCATCGGCTTGGACCACTCGGAGTTGTAGCGGAATTCGGTTCGGTCGGGCAGGAGGATCTTGAAGACCTGCTCTTTGTACCGTTCCATGTTGGCCTGAATCTGTTCATCGGTGAGCTGAGGCCGGGTCTTGGAGCGGCCCGACGGGTCGCCGATGCTGCCGGTGAAGTCGCCGATGATGAGCACGGCAAGGTGGCCGGCGTCCTGAAACTGGCGGAGCTTGCGCAGGGGCACGGCAAACCCGAGGTGGATGTCCGGACCCGACGCGTCGATGCCCAGCTTTACCCGCAAGGGCTTGCCGGTCTCGTGCGACTTCTTGAGCTTGGCCTGCAGCTCCGCCTCGGTTTCGAGACGGTCGATCCCGCGGAGAAGAGGGGCGAGGGGCGAGGGGTTAGGGGTTAGGGATTGGGAATTGGGAATTGGCAATTCCTTCTACCTTACATCTTGTAGTTCCCGAAGTCTTCGGGGTTGATGGTGCGCATCTTCTCGCGCAGCTCTTTCAGTCGGTCTTCGTCCTGCGCCGTGATCCACTGGCTGGCTTTTTCCATGACTGCATCGGCAACGTAGATGGGCGCGTCAGTGCGGAGGGCAAGGCCGACCGAGTCGGACGGACGTGCATCGATGGTCACGACCCGGTTGTCGGCTTCGAGCACGACCTCGGCGAAGAAAGTCTCGTTTTCAATCTTGGTGATAATGACCCGGCGCACGCGGCCCTGGAGTCCTTCCACCATCAGCCGCATCAGGTCGAGCGTGAGCGGCCGGGGGAAGGCTGTCTTTTCAAGGGCGTAGGCGATGGCCGAGGCTTCGAGCGGGCCGATGAATATCGGCAGGACCCGATCGCCGTCGCGCTCGCGCAGGAGCACGACCGGCGAGTTGTTCACGTTGTCGACAAGGATGCCTTCGACGCGGACTTCAATCATGGAAGTCCGGACGAATTCAGAAATCAGAGAGCAGATACCAGAAATCAGAATGATCCGGATTTCTGCATTGGCCGCAGCGGCCCCTGTCCGACAGTGCTGGTTTCTGGATTCTGAATTCTGCTTTATCCGTGGCCGTTAGGCTGGTTCTTCGGCGACCCAAAGCTTCACTGTCGCCGAGACCTCGTGACCGAGCTTGATCGAGACGTCGTACACTCCGGGGCTCTTGATGGGCTCGGCCAGAACGATGGAGTGTTTGTCGATTTCGTGGCCTTCGGCGGTCAGCAGGGTGGCGATGTCGGCGTTGGTGATGGAGCCGAATGCGCCTTCTTCGCCCATCTTGATGGTCGTCTTTACCGAGACCAGGCCGAGGCGACCGGCGAGGTCGGTCAGCCGTTTGGTAATCTTCGCTTCCTTGGAGGCGAGTTGTTTCTGGATGGAGTCCAGTTGCGCGACCTGAGACTTGGTGGCCTCGAGCGCCAACTTACGGGGGAAGAGGTAGTTGCGGGCATAGCCCGGCTTAACGTTGACGACCGTGCCGCGGGAACCGACGCGCTCGATATCGGAGAGCAGTATGACTTTCATCAGGGGTTGAACGGCAGTAGCGCCATGCTCCGCGCGGTCTTGATCGCGCGAGCGAGACGGCGCTGGTGACGGGCGCAAACGCCCGACATCCTGCCGGACACAATCTTGCCCTTCTCGGTCAGGAAGTCGCGCAGGTGCGGATCCCGGTAGTCGACCTCAGTGATGTCCCGGTCGCAGAAGTAACAGGTTCTCTTGCGGCGGATCGGCATCTTTCTTCTCATGTTAGACTGTGAGGATAGAGAAAAAGACGGGAGAGTCAAGGAAGGCACACTTGGGGAAAGGATGAATGCAGAAGTCAGAAACCAGAATGCAGAAAGGCGGACGCGGGAAGGAGATCCGCAGATTGAGGATTCGGACATAGCAGAATTCAGAAACCAGAAACCAGAATTGCGGACGAGGATAGGATTATCCGCAGATTACGCAGATGAGGAAGATTCCGGCCCGAACCCTGGAACCCCAGGACCCTCGAACCCGCGGTTCCAGGGCTGCCGAAGCTTGACACTGAGTGGTCGCCAAGGTAGCCTTGGCCGAATGGCGCCGGCCGTAAGTGAACTGCAACCAGGAGGTTGATGATGAGATTTCTGCTTTCGCTGTCGCTGCTGACGGGCCTTGCGCTGGCGGTCGAGCCCTATTTCGGCGTCGCCGCAGTACAACCGCTCGCGTCCGAGATGCAAGCCACCTATCGCCTGATGCCCGGCGCATGCCTGGGTGTTCGACTTCCGCGCACGAGTACGTTCGCCTTCCGGGTCGGCGCCGCCGGCTCTATCGGTTCAGGCACCGGGGAGTATCAGGATTTTCACCTCGCCAGTGCCGAACTGGAGCTGGGTGTGGAGCTGCGCACCAGGTCGGCGCTCGGGGCGTACATCGTGCCGGCGATGCTCGCCGGGTACGCCGCGGAGCGGACGCTGGATGCCGACACGCTCGGTAACATCAATGGCCGTTGGGACGGCGGGACGAGCCTTGGCTTCGGCCTGAATGGCGGCGCCGTGCTCTATCAGTCCGGAGCGCTCCGGCTCGACGCGGAGTGCGGGTTTCGATTCCTGTCCGTTCCCATCGACCGACCGCAGTCCGGCGATCTGTACTACTACGACCAGTCGCTCGATGCTTCCACGTTCGGAGTCGGGCTGGTGGTCCGCTTCGCGCCGTCCGAGTCCGAATCAGGGAGGCAGTGATGAGACTGGCGATTGCCCTGCTCGTCCTTGTCGGTGCAGCTTTCGCTGACGGCGGCATGGTCGTGCCGCCGGATGTGGCGATCGAGGAATACGGTCAGGTGGCCATCATCCGATATCTGGACGGCACGGAACAACTGTCGGTTGCCACCTCGTTCCGGTCCGAGGCCACCGATTTCTCCTGGATTCTGCCGTTGCCGGCCGAGCCCGCGGTTGACTCCTTCCAACTCTCGCTCCTTGATGAACTGCAGTACTTCTGCCGGCCGCTGTATCGTACCGGCTCCGGGTTCGGCTGCGCATCCGAGGTGAGCGAGTCCGGCGTGTACAACAGCGACTCGCTCGGCGTCGAGCAGATCGAACGGGGGACTATCGGAACGTACAGCTACCAAGTGCTCAGGACGTCAGAGCCCGAGACGCTGGCCGCATATCTGCGCAACGAGGGGTATGCGTTGCCGGACAGCGCGGCCTCGGTTTTCAGTCACTACACCGCGATGAACTGGCAGTACTTCGTCGTCGCCCGGTCGCTGGACAGCACCGGGCTCGGGTACTACCGTTCGGTCGGCATCAGGTTGACCTTTGCTGCCGACTCGGCCGTCTACCCAATGTACATCAGCCGGCTGAGCTCCGCGTATAGTGGAGTCGTTCTCTACGTTGTGGCCGACCATCGTCAGCTGTTCCCGGGCGCAACGCTGCTTTTCTCCGGCCGCGTTGACCATGGCTCATTTCCGACCTTTCCCGGCTTCGTCGACCGACCTGGCCGGTTGACCAAGCTGCTCAAGTACTATGACACCGCGGGGATGGAGGACGTCTACCTGCGTAGTGCGCCCGATGACAAGGATTACCGAGTTGTCCAGCGAGGCTATGTCGGGTTCTACGGCGCCCTGAGCGGTCTTGTCCCGCTGCTCGGCATCGTCGTCTTCGCGCGCCGGCGACGCGGCCGGCCACGCAGTCTGTAGCGTAGAATTCAGAATCGCGCCCCTTGTCCGCGGCTGACGCCTCGGCGCGGGGCGCTGCTATTTGGACAGCGATTCGGGGCCGGGCGGCTCGGCGAGGGCAGAGCTTATTTCCAGCTTGCCCTCGAGTTGGCCCAAACGCTTCAGGGCATCGTCGTACTTGTTGTGGGCGTTCTTGAGATGCGTGCCAACGGTGTCGAAGTCTTCGCGGAATTTCCCGAAGTCGCCCTGGAGCCGGTTCAGGTGGCCGAGGATTTCCTCGGCTCGCTTCTCAATCTGAAGCCCGCGCAGGCCGAAGACGATTGCCTGGAGATAGGCGTAGAGGCTGTTTGGTGACACCGGGATGACCCGGCGCGAGACGGCATAGGCGCTGACATTCTCCTCGTCCGGCTCGTCTTTGATGATCGTCTCGTAGTAGACGTTCTCGGCCGGGATGTACATCAGCGCGAAATCATAGGTGCCTTCGTCCGGCAGGATGTACTTGCTGGCGATGGCGTCCACGTGCTTCTCGACGTCGGCGATGAAACGCTTGCGCAGCGGCTTGCGCTCTGCGTCGCCGGCAGCGGTCAGGCGCTGGAAGTTCTCGAGCGGGAACTTGGCGTCAATCGGCACCAGCTTGGGCCCGAGCTTGATGACCGCGTCCACCGCCTCACCGCTCCGGAACCGGTGCTGGAGTTCGTAGTTCTGGGGTACGACCTGGTCGAGCAGGTTGCCGAGGAAGAGCTCGCCCACGACGCCGCGCAGCTTCGGCGCTCTCAGGATTTCCTGGAGCGAGGCGATGTCCTTGCCGACTTCGTATATCTGCTGCGAGGATTTGGAGAGCTCGCCCATCGTGGCCGAGACCTCGCGGATGACTCGGACCGCGTTGTCGAGCCGGGTATTGACCTGCCCGGTAGTGTCGCGCATCGAGCGGTCGAGAGCGTCCAGCCGCTGTTGGACCTGGAAGGTCAGGACCGAGAGCTGCTGGTTCACGTTCTTGGTGCTGTTGGTGAGCGCGTCCGTGGTCTCCCTGCGCAGAGCATTCACCTGGTCCTGCATCAGCGACAGGCTCTGTTTGCCGTCCGAGCCGGCACCGATGCGGTTGTACATCAAGAGGAACAGCACCAGGACGATCACCGCGCAGACGACCACGACGATGGTGCCTAGCATGTCAGTATCGCCAGAATCATAGACCGGCGCGTCGTACAGTCAAGCAGATAGGTGGGCGGTGGAAGTGGGGTGCCGGCGTCAGTTCTGTACCGCGCCGGGGTCGAACCTGCGGCCGACTATCGGCACATCTGCTTCACTCGACTTCCAACTGTAGATCGTGTCGAGCAGGCCGTTGAAGAGCTCGTAGGCCCGGGTGCCCGACCCGCAGTCGTTGACGATGAACGAGAAAGCGTAGGTGTCGGTCTGCCCGAACAGGAAGCCGGACAGGCAGAAGACGCCGCGGATATAGCCGGTCTTCGCCGCCAGATGTGGCCCGACGTCCAGGTTGCGTTTGATCAGCGTTCCCGGCCGGCCCGGCACCGCGAGGGTGGAAATGAACAGGTCCCGCCATTTCGATTGATAGTCGGTCACGAGCAGTTTTGCCAGGGTGGCGGCGGTGAGACGGTTGTGTTGCGACAGACCGCAGGCATCGCAGAGTTTCATGCCCGGCCGGGTGACCCCGCGCTGGTCGAGAAATGCATCCAGCAGGCGCGGGCCATCGATGCCGTACCTGCGGCTGAGGAAGTCGAGCATCCACTCGGCTTCGGTATTGTCCGACTCGCGGTCGGCGAGCACCAGGTGGCGGTAGCCGGGGAAGTCGGGCCGGGCATTCAAGCCCAGCGAGTCGACGAGTTTCCGGTTGACGCGGTGGAGATGCGAAGTCAGGTTGGTGGAATCGAGGTGAAGGTCAAGCGCACGGACCAGGGATGAATCCCAATGTTCGATGGCGTACGACGTTACCAGGAGCTTCTGGCACGAGGCCGGCCGCAGCGGCTGGCTTGCGCCGGAATCGTAGAGCAGCGAATCGCGGGAACAGGAGAAGACGGCGATGCCGATGCGCCAGTGGATGTTGCCGTGCGCCCGGATCTGTCCGTCGAGCGCGGACCTGAGATCATAGCGAACTACTTCAGGCGGAGGCGGCGGCTGGGTAGTGGCCGGTTCGCCGGTGCCGGCCAAGCCGAAGGCCAGGGCGAGTATCAGGGCCTGGAGCGTCGGCCTACCCGGCATTCCTGAGTGCTAGCGTTTTCCTATGAGGAAGTCGTGGGCGGACATCGCGGCGAGCGCGCCATCGCCGACCGCGGTCGCGACCTGGCGCAGAGGAGTGTTGCGAACGTCGCCCGCGGCGAATACGCCCGGGACGTTCGTGCGCAGACGGTCGTCGGTCTTGATGTTGCCGCCGCCGTCCAACGCAAGCAGATTGGCGCACCAGCCTGTGTTGGGCAGCCATCCGACGTAGATGAAAACGCCGGCAACCGGTAGAGAATAGTGTGACTCGTCCTTGAGGTTCTTCACGGTCAGCCCGCCCATGCGCTGGGTTCCATCGACGGACTCGACCACGCAGGACAGGTGGTAATCGACGTTGCTGCGTTCACGCAGCCGCTGCTGCCCCAGCCGGCAGGCGCGAAACTCGTCGCGGCGATGGACGACGTGAACACGCGCGACGATGTTTGAGAGGTACAGCGCCTCGTCCAGTGCGGAGTCGCCGCCGCCGATTACCGCGACCTCTTTTCCCTTGAACAGCGGGCCGTCGCAGATAGCGCAGTATGACACGCCGCGACCGACGAGCTCTACCTCGCCGGGGACGCCGAGCCGCTTCGGCTTGACCCCGGAGCAGACGATGACTGTCATCGCCGCAATCGGGCCGGCAGTGGTCGCAACCTCGAAGCCGCCGGAGGTGACGGCGATTCCGGTCGCCTCGGCATTCATCATCTCGCAGCCGAAGCGCGCAGCCTGCTGTTCCATGGTCTGGGCAAGCAGCATTCCGCCGACCGGCTCGGAGAAGCCCGGATAATTCTCGACCTCGGAAGTAAGAGCCATCTGGCCCCCGGCGAACGACTGCTCCATGATGATTACCTTGTGACCGGAGCGGGCGGCATAGATGCCGGCGGTGAGGCCGGCGGGACCTGCGCCCACGGCAAGAATTTCGGTCTGCTTCAAGGCGTGGGTATTCTACGAGAAAAGGCGCGGAAGGGCAAGACTGGATGCACCTTCCGCGCTGGAAGAGTCCTTGCCGCCAGCGCAGGAGTTCGATTCGCTGCGCTATGACTTTACGAGACCGAGGTCGAACAGGCGGCCGTGGTCGTCGGCGGATTACCTGCTGCGGCTCAGCAGAACGGCGAGCACGGCCCGCTGCGCGTGGAGCCGGTTCTCGGCCTGGTCCAGCACGACGGACTGAGGGCCTTCAAGGACTTCGGCGGTGATTTCCTCACCGCGATGGGCGGGCAGGCAATGGAGCACCTTGGCTCCGGGTTTGGCCTGGGCCATCAGCTCACGATTGAGTTGGTAGGGCCGGAAGATATGCTTCCGTTGTTCCGCCTCTGCTTCCTGGCCCATCGACGCCCAGACGTCGGTATAGACAAAGTCCGAGTCCTTCGCCGCGGCCTTTGGGTCGTAGGTGAGGACAATCTGCGTGCCGCTCTTCTTTGCGTATTCCAGGGCTCGTGTGGTTACCGCATGCGGCGGTTCGAAGCCCTTGGGGGTGGCCACCCGCAGGTTGACGCCGACCAGGCCGCAGGCAAGCATCAGCGAGTTACAGACGTTGTTGCCGTCACCGGTCCAGCAGATAGTTGCACCTTCGAGGCTGCCGCGGTGCTCGAGCACAGTCAAGAGGTCGGCGAGAATCTGACACGGATGCTCCTCGTCGCAGAGGGCGTTGACCACCGGCACCGTAGCATTGGCAGCAAGTTCGGTAATCTTCGAGTGCTCGAAGACACGCGCGATGATGCAATCCACCCAGCGCGACAGGTTGCGTGCAACGTCCGACACCGTCTCTCTTACTCCGAGCCCGATGTCGGTCGGGCCAAGGTAGATGGCGGAACCGCCGAGGTCGCGCATCGCCTTCTCGAAGGTTACCCGCGTGCGGAGCGACGGCTTCTCGAATATCAGCGCTCCCATCGCGCCGGGCGCGATGTCGAGACGGTGCTGCTGCTTGATTGCCTGCTTCAGTTCGATTGACTTCTTCAGCAGTCCAAGGATTTCGTCTTTGGACAGGTCATTAATGGACGTCAGGTCTTTGTTCATGGTGTTTGTGGCTTAAACCCTTTCTTGGCAGCCTTCGGGCAGCAGGCCAGAATGCCGGTATGAGATTTCGGTGTGTCCGGCAATTCTGGTTTCTGGTCTCTGGTTTCTGAATTCTGCACTATCCGGTCCTCAGAGTATGTATCGGCTCAGGTCTTTGTTCTCCACGATGTTCTTCAGCTTGCTGCGGACGTAGGTGGCGGTGACCGTTTGCGCCGTGACTTTCGGGTCCGGCAGCCTGAACAGAATATCGTCGAGCAGCGCGGTCATCACGGTGTGCAGCCGCCGGGCGCCGATGTTCTCGGTCTCGTTGTTGACCCGCTCGGCGATGGCGGCAATCTCGTCAATCGCGTCCCTGGTAATGGTCAATCTCACGCCTTCGCTTGCCAGCAGCGCGGTATACTGGCGGACCAGTGCGTTCTCGGGTTCGGTCAGGATGCGGCGCAGGTCGTTTCCGGAGAGCGGCTGCAGTTCCACTCGGATCGGGAACCGGCCCTGGAACTCGGGAATCATGTCCGCGGGTTTCACCTTGTGGAAAGCGCCCGCGGCGATGAAAAGGATGTGGTCGGTGCGGAGCATCCCGTACTTGGTAAGGACGCTCGAACCCTCGACCACCGGCAGCAGGTCGCGTTGTACACCTTCGCGCGATACGTCCGGTCCCGAGGTCGAGGGCGTGGCGGCCACAATCTTGTCGATCTCGTCAATAAACACGATGCCCGTCTTCTCGGTGCGCTGGTGCGCCTCGGCAATGACCTCATCCATGTCAATCAGCTTCTGCGCCTCCTCCTGCGGAAGCAGGCGGCGGGCCTCGGCGACAGTCAATTTCCGCTTCTTGGTGCGCTTGGGCATGGCGGCGGACATGACCTCCTGCACTTCGATCGCCATCTCCTCGCCGCCCATCTGCGACAGCATCTCGGAGAACGGCATGAAGTGGGTCGTTGCTTCGGTCTCGATTATCTGCTGGTCGAGCTCTCCGGCGCGGAGATGCGCGCGCAGTCTTTCCCGGGCCTCCCGGCCTTCGTGCGCCTTTGACTGGCGGGCAATCAGGATGTCGAGGATTCGTTCCTCGGCCAGTGCCTCGGCTTGCCTCATCACTGCCTGCATGCGCTCTGCCTTCACGATATTGACGCCGATCTCCATCAAATCCCGGATCATCGAGTCCACGTCCCGGCCGACGTACCCGACCTCGGTGAACTTCGACGCCTCGACTTTGACGAACGGCGCCTGCGCCAGGCGCGCGAGGCGGCGGGCGATCTCGGTCTTGCCGACTCCCGTGGGGCCGATGAGGATGATGTTGTTGGGCAGTATCTCTTCGCGGAGCTGCTCCGGCACCTGGTTGCGGCGCCAGCGGTTACGCAGGGCGATGGCCACGGCTTTCTTGGCCTTATCCTGGCCGATTACGTAGCGGTCAAGCTCGTGGACGATTTCCTGCGGCGTCAGAGCTTGCGGCCGTGGCGCCGGTGGCGGCAGATCGGTTGACCTGGTTCTTCGAGGCATGAGGGCGTATAGAATAGGGCAGAAGCGACGGCAGTCAAATGAAGGAAAGACCGAGTGACCAATCGACAATTCCCAGTTCCTCACCCTCGCTCTCTCCCAGAGGGAGAGGGAAGGGGTGAGGGTGGCACTGAGTCATTGAGGCTTGATTGGCTATTGGCAATTGGTCATTCCTCTGGTGGAAGCGTTTGACATTGGTCCGCCGCTGCCTAGAGTAAGCGCGATGGTCGACCCAGCCGTGAGTTCCGAGCGCAAGAGCTTCCGCTACCTCGACGTCATTACCGCCTTCTTCGTGGCGGTGCTGCTCATCTCCAACACCGTCTCGGTTAAGCTCGTCCATTTCTGGATCTTCACCTACGACGGCGGCACGATCCTCTTTCCCCTCAGCTACATCTTCGGCGACATCCTGACCGAGGTCTACGGGTTCAGCCGCTCACGCAAGGTCATCTGGCTCGGCTTCGCGTGCACGCTGCTGATGGCCAACGTCTACATTCTGGTCGGCCGGATTCCGGCCGCTCAGGGCTGGCCGTTCCAGCAGGACTACGTGAACATCCTCGGCCTCGTGCCGAGAATCGTGATTGCCAGCCTGATTGCCTACTTCGCCGGGGAATTCTCAAACTCGTATACGCTGGCCAAGATGAAGATCTGGACCCGAGGCCGGTGGCTCTGGTCCCGGACGATCGGCTCGACGATTGTGGGCGAGTTTGTGGACACCCTGCTCTTTGTCTCCATTGCCTTTCTCGGCGCGACCGGGTATCCGACCCGCGTGCTGGTCGCGGTTCTGGTCTCCAACTACATCTTCAAGGTCGGCGTCGAGGTCTTGTTCACTCCGCTGACCTATGCGATTGTGGGCTTCCTGAAACACCGCGAGCAGGAAGACTTCTACGACTACCACACCGACTTCAACCCGTTCCACGGCGGCGGGGACATGACCCATTCGTCCTCGAATGGGATCGTGTCCCAAGCCGAACCAAATCTCCACCGTCCGAATCTCGTGACCTTCGCCTGTATCCTCGCCTTCGCCACCGCCCAGCTACTCATCTTCAAGGTCGAGGGCCAGGAGCTCGTGCCGGCGACGACTCTGTACTTGGTGTTCAACGCCCTGCTGATTCTGCTCGCGACGGTCGGGCTATGGCGGATGAAGCGCTGGGCCCTGACTCTGGCCGCGGCCCTGTTCTTGGCGAATCAGGGAATTCTGTTCCTCGCTCGTGCCTGGCACCCCTGGACTCTGGCATCGGTCCTGCCGGTCGCCACGGCGCTCTGGTGCTCTCGGCGAATGGGCTAGGCCAGCGCCGCGCTGGTCTGCAATCGTCAATCCGGAATCTGGAGTGCTTAGAACCTGACGGTCAATCTCGAATCGGAAATGGGTTGTCCAAGCTAATCTGTAATCTACAATCTGGAATGTCGTTGCGTCAGGAATCGCCTGCTGTGTCGCCGGGACTTCCCGAGCGGGATCGGGCACGGACTCGGGCCGCTCTAGACCAGCCTCTCGTACTCGTCGTGCGAACCGATCCAGAACCAACAGAACCGATCACCATCAAGTAGCGCGAGTGCCCGGTAGCCCCGCACCACTCGCACAGCCCAGACGTCGCCGGTCTTCTTGAAACAGAGAGAGGGATGCCGAGGATTCGCGCGCCAGAGAACGAAGGCCCGCCGTGCGCGGGCAATCTACAATCTGAAATCTGCAATCTAGAATGTCGTCAGAGGGGCTTGGTCCGGCCGGCCGCGATATCCTCCTTGGCGCGGTCGAGCAGCCCCTGCAGCCGACCGCCCGGCAGCGCATCCGCGGCAATCTCCTTGTCCCAGGAGTCCATCCGCTGTGACTCGAACTCGGCAAGCCAGGCCAGCAACTCGTCCAGCTCCGCGTCCGGCAAGGCGCTGACTTCGGCGGCGATCTTCTCCACTGCCGTCTTCATGATGAATCAGTATAGCACGTCGAGCAGGTCAATCAAGCCACCTACTGCCGCCCGCCGGAGTTCATGATGCTCTGCCGCGTGACATGGCCCCATAATCCAAGATGGACGAACGAGAGATGGAGGGACAGAGGACTCAGGTATCCGGAGGCGGTCGGCGGCTAGCCGTGAGCCGTCAGCCGAAGGCGTCAGCCGTCACCATTGGCGGTAAGGCCATCCATGACGGCCGGGCGGAGGGTCGTATCGTCCGGGCATGAGGGCTTGTTGGTCATCGATGGAAACGAGAAGAGGCGTCAGCCAACCCGCGACCTCACCAATCGTCCGCATTTCCTTGCTGTCGTACGGGTAATACTCATTGAGCAGATGCGGGTTCAGACTCGGGTTCCGGTAGAAACTGTCATCGTTCGCCGCCCCCCGCAGGTATCTCGCACTGTGCCACTGGCCGCAGGTGACCGCCATGTGGCCTGCGTCGGGCAGGAAGCGGACGAGTAACGGATTGAGGATGCGCAAGCGCCCAGGCAGTGTGTCGTGTGCGCGGGTGGTGTCGAAAGGCGAGCTGAGGCGCGCCGCGAAGTGGGGGGCAGGGCTGCTGAGATTCACGGCGCGCTGATGGAGGTTCGCAGAATCGGTGCCGGCTGCGGCTTGGGTGGACGCCTCAGGCTGGCCGGCGAGGCAGACTGCTGCGAGGATTGAGCTGAGCAGAACGCCGAGCCTCATCGTGAACATGATAGACTCACGGCCGCGCGTGTCAAGTCGGTGGGAAGTGGGCTGCCGGCCCGCGGCCTGCGGCTTGAGCTTGCGCTTGTGCTTGGGCTGCGGCGGGGCGCGAATGGCGGGCGAAATTGGGGCATGGACCGCAGGAGCCGCTGTCGCGTGGCCGGACTTCACGCCGTTTTCCAATGCCGAAGTATATATAGTTGAGGTGCGGCCACAGTCTTCGGCCGGGTCTGGAAGCGTGGCCGAGCACAAGAACAGACCGTAAGGCTGCGTGGAGTAACCCGGCAGTCGTCTAAACACTGGCCGGGGCCATGCTTAGGAACGTAGGTGCTCTAGAGGGAGGTCCTATGCGGCAAGCGGTTCTCATGTCCCTGCTGGTGCTGATTCCGGCACTGGCCATAGGTGCGGCCAACCAAACGGTGCTCGCGCCCGACGTTTCATCGAGGTCGGCTAATGCGTTTCCCGGCGACGGTAGGTCGGGCCCGCCGGGTTCGCTGGCCGGCGCCCGGTTCACAATCGGCAAAGTTGATACAGTCGGCGGCACAACCTACGACAATCAGTTCAACGGACCATCTTGGCGTTTGCTCGTCAATGCGGCGGGCCACGGAATCTACGTTGTCTGGATGTATTCTGCCGACACGACGATCTACTTTCCTGGCCGGAACATGCGCCTCAATTACTACGACCGCGCGCTACACAAGTGGGTCTACTCTGACTCGACGAGCTTCATGTCCAGGGGACTGAACGTCTTCGGGAGGCGCGCGGGCTTCGGCGGCATCGACGTGGATACCAGCGGCACACCCTTCATTAGCTGCCACGCCACCCTCGGCGGTGCAACCAGGCCCTGGGTTGACAAGGGAGTGACGGGCAACTACTCGGATACGACCCTCACTACTTGCATGTGGCCGCCGATTGCGGTGGGCCAGACCGGCGCGGTGCACATCTTCCCGATAACTTCCAGCTATGGCTTGACCTACTGCCGCATTGCCCCTGATAGCTGGCCGCACTGGTCCGCTCCAATGAGCGGGATTGTTCCAACCCCTGGTTTCCCCAGTCAGAACATCGCCGCCTCAAAGGTGTCGAACAAGGTCGCGCTGGTCTGGGAAGTGAAGCAGTCCCATAAAGCGTATCAGATGTACAGTACCGATGGCGGCCTGACGTGGGACAGCACTTCCGAACTGGTTCCCCCTGCAGCCTATGGCGTGGACACGCTGACAGGCTTCGGCACCCAGTCGCTATTTCCGTTCTACGACCGGCACGACCGGCTGCACGTCGTGGCAAATCTGTCGCCGGTTGTGAACGACACGGCCCTGCCCGTGCCGTCGCAGATATGGCACTACTGCCCGGACGACACACCGCAGTGGAGCCGGATCCACTGCGCGGGCTGCAACCCGGCCAACATGAAGGGCGTGCTCGACTCCAACGCGACGTACGCCTGCCGCCCGAGTATGGGCGAAGACCAGGCCGGCGGCCTCTACGTCGCCTGGGAACAGTTCGATTCGCTGAACGTCGACACCACCACGTCCTACCTCCGGGCCGACATCTTCATGGCCCAAGATAGCGGGGACAACGGCGCGAGCTGGCAGCCGAGCGTGAGAATCACGGGCCAGGGGTCGTGGAGCTGTCGCTTTCCGTCGGCTATCGACTACTTCGATGACGACACCTTCCGTGTGACGTACGTTATTGACCAGGTCGCCGGTCTCTTTACGTTTACACCCTCCGAGGGCGTGGTTTCGAGGAACCCAGTTGTTGTCCAGAGATTCTCCGTTCCGGTTGGGATTGCCGAGGGCAGTAGGCCGATAGTCCCAAGTGTCGAGATATTGGCCGCGCCCAATCCGTTCGGTAGAGCGACCACCATCAACTACCAGCTTGGGCGCGCCGGGTCGGTGACGCTGACCGTCCATGACGTTGCCGGCAAGGCCGTGCGAAGGCTGGCCGGCGGGCCGCAACCTGCCGGACTCCACTCGGTTTCCTGGAACGGCAGAGATGACCGGGGCCGCGCCCTGCCGACCGGAGTCTACTTCTGCACGCTGGACATTGGCACGAAGCGAATAAGCAGAAAGGTAGTCATGACCGAATAGCAGATGTCCTCCCATGCAGAAGCTGGGTCGCGCACCTTGACGCAAGACCGAAAGCCCATTATCCTGACAACCAGTGGAACCTGAATTCCCACGAGGTCTGGCGAGAGTCGAGATAGGGGTAGTGTCCTCATGTTGCCCGAGAATCTCTCCAGGCGGAAGCCGGACATGAGACCGCATGTTCGCGGTTCCTGGTTACTTACTGCTCCGGGCATGAATTACCTGTCATTTCACCCTCACCCTTGCCCTCTCCCGATCAAGGGAGAGGGAACTCCCCGCTCCCTCTCCTCGTTGAGGAGAGGGTTGGGGGTGAGGAGGCCGAAATGTCATGTATTGGGCGCTCTCATTAGCATGTTCTGTCTGGCCGTGCCGGGCGCGGTCGCGTTCGCGGGTGAGTTCGGCAAGATTGCCGGCCGGGTGCTGGACGAGGGCGGACAGCCGTTGGCAGAGGCGAACGTCGTCGTCTCCGGTCAGACTTTCGGAGCGGCAAGCGGTGCGGACGGGTTCTACGTCATCCTGAACGTCCCGGTCGGCACGTACGCGGTGGAGGCCTCGGTGATTGGCTATCGGACGGTGAGCGTGACCGGCGTGCGGGTGGAGCCGGACCGTACAGCGAGGGTCGACTTTCGCCTGAGCACATCCGCCATCGCCTTGCCTGAAGTCACGGTCAAAGCGGATAATCAGATTGTCTCCAAAGACATGGTCGGTGCGAGGTATTCGATTCCAGCCCAGGAGATGAGCTACCTGCCGTTCGAATACTTGGAGGGCGGAATTCCCGCGTTCTCGCCCGGGGTGGCGCAGACCGAGTCGAGCTTTCACGTGCGCGGGGGCAGGGCCGACGAGGTCGACTACCGGATTGACGGTGTGAGCGTGGTCGACCCGGTGTCGGGCGATTTCGGCATACAGCTTCCGACCAGCGCGGCCGATGAGGTGATATTCATGCCCGGCGGGTTCTCGGCCGAATACGGCCGGGCGATGTCGGGCGTGGTTGACATGATAACCGCGTACCCGAAGTCCGAGCCTAGCGCGTCGTACCGAATCAGCACCGAGAAACCGATGCCCTACGACTACAACTTCGGATATAACGACCAGTCAGTTCAGGCGCATCTGCCGGTGACGAAGAACCTGCGGCTGTTCGTAGATGCGGACGGCATGACGACCTCAGACTGGGACCCGCGCCTGTTCCTGCTGCCGCACAAAGGACGTGCTGACTACTCGCTCTATGGCAAGGCGGTTGCAGACCTTGGTCCCACACTGAAGCTCACCGGCTCAGCCATGGTATCCCGCAGTCAGTTTGACCGGTACCAGTCGCAGTGGCGGCTCCGGCTCGACGAGTACCGTTCAGACCTGCGCCACGGCAACCTCGGCACAGCCTGCCTGACCTGGCTGCCCGAGGAACGGTTCCTGGGCAAGGTGCAGGTCTCGCGTTTCTACTCCGACAAGACGTATGGCGTGAGAGAGCCGGGGCCGGTGAGCATGTGGCAAGACTTTCAGTTCCGCGACACCAGCGAATACGGGCTGGCGGTGGTTGACGAGAACAACCCGTGGCACATGACGTGGAACCGCTACTGGTACTTCATCACCCGGGGCACTTTTGATGACTATGGTCACACCGCATCGGAAGTCTGGAGCCCGAAGCTGCTCGCCACTGCGCAGGTGACGCCCAACCATCAAGTATCGGCAGGCGCGGAAGGCGACCTCTATGACGTGTCGAGTGTCCGGTACGTTGCTCTCAAGTCGAACTTCCCGTTCACCGATACCTACCAGTACCGGCCGGTCGAGATGAGCGCCTATATGCAGGACAAGGTCGAGTACGAAGACCTGTATGCCGACCTCGGTCTCCGCTTTGACCAGCTTCGGCCCAACGCTACCTACAAGGAGAGCCTCTCGGTCTGGCAGTCGCCCCGCGCGACTGCCACGCCTAAGAGCGCGTTGTCGCCAAGGCTCGGCGCGTCATTCCGCATAACCGATTGGCTCTTCACCCGTGCAAACTACGGCTACTACACGCAGTTCCCGGTGTTCTCATGTCTGTACGACAACACGGTGAACCCGATGGTTTATCGCAATGCTCCCTTGCGCATAGTCGGCAACCCCGACCTGAAGCCGGAGCGGACCCAGGCCTATGAGATGGGGTTCCAGGGCGAGGTGACAAGAGACCTGTTGCTTACTGCGAATCTCTGGCACAAGGACGTCTTCGACCTCGTCGGTACGCGATCGGTGCCAGCCCTGCCTCAGCCGTATGTGACCTACGTCAACATGGACTACGCGAAGCTAACCGGCGTCGAGTTCATCGTCGAGGCAAGGAATAGCTGGCTTGACACCAAACTATCCTACACACTCTCCTATGCCCGCGGCACCAGCGCCTATGCGAACCAGTACTACGACTTGTTCATCCGGCAGGGCCGGACCGTGCCCGACGTGGAGTACAGCCTCGATTTTGACCAGCGGAATCGGTTCTTCGCGCAGGTCGACGCCACCGTGCCGGAGCAGACGACCGGGACCAAGTGGCTTGATGCCGTGCTCGACAGCCTCGGCTGCCATTTGCTCGGATACCTTGGCAACGGGTTCCCTTATTCGCCGCCCGGCGGCATCGGCGACCCGGCCACGTGGGACGTGCTCAACGGGCCGTGGCAGTCGAACGTTGATGCGGTCCTGACCAAGCCAATCCGGTTGGGGCGCGTGAAGGTTGACTTGGTGGCGGAAATCCTGAACGTGCTCGACATCAGGGAAGTGCTCTACGTATACCCGATGACGGGTTCGCCGATTGACGACGGCGCACGGTTCTCGTACTACGACTTCGAGTTCGCGCGGGTGCCGCGCTGGTTTGGTGATGCGTACTACAACCCGCAACTGGACGCAAACCACGACGGGTTCATGTCTGCGGACGAGGGTCAGTACGAGGGATACAGGAGCGCGCTCGCGTCTCACAGTGCAGCGATCGACTGGATAAACAACTACGGCCCGCCTCGTCGGGCGCGGCTCGGATTCACGGTCGGGTTCTAGGAGCGGAATGGCGAAGCTCCACCAGAGACCAGGCTCGAATAACAGAGGGAAATGACGAAGTGGAAATGACGAAGTTGGCCCGACGGAGTTCTTCCCGGGTTCGATCATTTGTCATTCTCCGCTTGCTACTTGCCGCTTGCGGCGCACTCCTCTGCCTGCTGGCTTGCAGAGACCCGAACTCGTATCAACCGACCAACCCGACAAAGTCCGACCCGCCGCCGCCGCCCGTACTTTCCGACCCTGTCAACGGCTGGGTGAGCAACGACACCTGCTATCCGCAGGCTGTGGGTTTCGGCTGGCAAGCGGTTCACGGTGCTCAGTTCTACGAGATTCAAGTCTCCATCTGGGACTCGCTGTTTACTCTCCATCACATAGTATACTCAAACCCGCGGATCTACGAGACCGGGGTTACTGCTTCGGACTCGACGTATGGGGGGTACTACTGGCGCGTACGCGCGGCCAGCAGCAACTGGAACAACTACACGAACTGGTCAGACCCGTTTCACTTCTCGCTGCCGAATCCAAGACCGCCGAAGTAGCTCAGCGGCCGGCGTCCGCGGGTGGAAAGAGGGGAGGAGAAGGACACTTCCCTATCTTACTGACAGCACAGATGGAGCTGGCGGGGCTGTCAATCCGCACGGGGGTCGGCCAATCTACAATCGACAACCTGGAATCCACACTGGCCTTGATGGCCCGTCGGGGGGGGTCGGGGACACAATACTTAATTGCCATCGACTTGACCAATTCAACAGTAAAGCGCAGCACTTGAGGTGCGAATGCGTGTAGCGTTGTCTGCTGGGTCCACTTCCGCGCCTTGATTGCTGAGAATCAGCGCTTCAGTAGGAAGGTGATACTCACCGAGTAGGTCGGCTGTCCTCATAACCAAAGGCTGCCCGCATCGCTGCGGGCAGCCACTTGTCAGTCGCTACGACTTCGGCGCGGCGATGTCGAAGACGTCACGCGGCTTCGCCGCGAGTTTCCAGTTGCCAGTCGGCAGGTCGCAGTGGCCGGACGAGTGGCCGCCTGGCAGGTTCCAGCGTGTTGCCTAGGGTTTCGGCGCTTCTACGTCAAAGACGTCCTCATGGGTCCTGGCCAGGACCTGACGCGCCTACGGCGCGAGTTGCCAGTTTCCAGTTGGCAGTTTGCAGGAGTCAGACGCTGGGGTCGGAAGGCGCTGCGTTGAGACCC
>DATJQV010000030.1 GCA_035505375.1 bacterium
GTCGTCGCGTCGTAGTTCAGCGAGTCAAACTGCTCCCAGGTCACGAACAGGTTGCCGTGACTGTCCTCGCCGATGCTCGGACGGCAGGCCATCGCGCAGTTGTAGCCCATGCTGACACCGGTCGGCCACGTGCTGGTGGTCACGACGCTGATCATGCTCCAATTCGGGGTGTTGTCCGGACAGTAGTGCCATATCTCCGCCGGAATCACATGGATCGTGTCGGTCGAGTCGCAAGGCAGCACATCGGCCACGATGTGGAACTTGTCATGCCGGTCATAGTACGGGAAGATGGACGTGATGTCGAAGGTCGACCGCGCACCGGAGTAACCCGAGGGTGTGTCGATCACCGTCGGGCCTCCCCAGGTCGTACCGCCATCGGTGCTGAAGTCGGCGTAGCCTGGTTGGATCCCTGACCCCACAGTTCCCTCGACAACCCACGTCACCGCGACCTTGTTGGAAACCTTTGAGGCAGCCACGTTGTGCGTCGTGCCGCCAGGACCGGGAGTAAACGAGGTAACCGGAGTCGAGAAAACCGGCCAGCTATCGGACAGACTGCTATGGCTGTACTCAAGCACATACGTACTCTCGTCAGGAACAATGTGGACTCTTCCCAGACCCGTACCGCCTACTGCCAGCGGCGGCCACTGGAAAGTTGCGCCGAGAATCGTCGAATCGCCATAGCCGAAGATACCGTCACCCGGACCAGCGTCCCGGGCAACCCATGGATAAAAGTGGCCGTCGGACCGCACTCGGTGGCCACTGATAACTGCAGCGCCGGATGAGTCGGCGCCAATAGCACCGTAGCCCGTGCGTATGCTGGCCGGGAACACAACGATGCCGTCATCGGCCATGTAGTCCGCTCCCTGCCAGAGCCATGAATGACTGGAGTACTCATAGAAGTTGTAGTACATGCGCCGGCTCGGGAAGGTCTGTCCACTCAGGTCGGTGCAATACATCCAGGTCACGTGTACTCCGTGTCCCGGCGAGTTCACGATCATTCTCCAGATCGGACCGTTGGCCCACCAGTCGTAGGTCGATCCGCCGATGGTATCGATCTTGCCGACGAGAGCGCGCGCCGGGACGCCAGTCCCCGCGTGTCCACCCAACGCCGCTTGGGCCGGGGTGAGATTCCGAGGCATTACGCCCTGCACCGGCACGACATCGGTCGGCGATGTCGACGGCTGGGCTTTGCCTGACGCCAGCGCCAGGATTGGCACCAGCAGAACCAGACACAGCAAGTTACGCATCAGACTCCTCCTCGTATGGTTATGTTTGCCAGCATGCCCTCAGCCCGTTGCCTCAGGGTCGCTGTGCTGGCCATCGCAAGTCCTACCGGCTCGTCCTGCCCCGGCTTGGGACTATCCCAAGCGAACCGACGCCTTCACCGCTCTGCTAAGCACGTCAACGCTGGTCACGACCTCGAATCGCTGAACGCACTCAGTCATTAGGCGACGGACGTCATTGTTCAGAGCATCTCTAATCTAGTAAAACTGCGCCTGAAGTCAAGCTGCCCACACCGCGTTCCGGCCACATCTTGATGCAGTCAGGGCCGTGTTCAGATTTCAACCATGCCCCGTCCTTGCAAAAAAGCGGCGGGCAGGTATGATAGCTGATTGAGTTCGAGAGAATCGGCTCCAGCCAATGCGCGTCCATACCCGCCGCGCGGCAAGGCGGCCGGGTTCAACGTGTCAATCGGCACTTCGCCCGGTGTCAGCCGGCTGCGGTTCTCCCAGCACTCGCTTCCAGGAGCCGGTACCGCGAATATCAAGATCGAATCCGCGCATTCCGTCACAGCTAATTAACAGAGGTAAACAGCATGAAGCTTACCGGATACGGCATGAGGCATTGGGCGCCAGGCCTGGCCTTGCTGGCATCGCTCGTTCTTTCCAGTCCGACTGCCTCCGACCTAGAGTCTCGCGTAACCGAGTTTACGCTCCCGAACGGCCTCGATGTCATAGTCTACGTCGACTCTTCCGCCCCGATCGTCTCGACCAACGCCTACTACAAGGTGGGCTCGTACGATGAGGCGGTCGGGCACACCGGCATCTCGCACATGCTGGAGCACATGACGTTCAAGCACACGGACATCTACAAGCCGGGCGACTTCGACCGCATCGTGGACTCGGCCGGCGGCAACAACAACGGGTTCACGACGGAGCCCTTTACCGCCTATTACGAAGACTTCGCCAAGGACCGCTATGACCTCGCGCTCAGGATCGAGGCCTCGCGCATGGGAAAGTGCGTCTTTGTGGACTCCGAGTTCCAGAGCGAACACCAGGTCGTGTCCGAGGAACGACGGCTCCATGACAACAATCCGGGCACCGAGCTCTGGGAGGAGTTCGGCGCCATCGCCCTGCTGGTTCATCCCTCGCGCAACCCCACCATTGGCTGGCCGTTCGACGTGGCGCGCTACAAGGTCCAGGACGTGCAGAACTGGTACGAGCAGCACTACAACCCGGCCAATGCCGTTCTCGTGGTTGCAGGCGACGTACGGCCCGCGGACGTGAAGGCCAAGGTCCAGAAGTATTTCGGCAATCTGGTGGGCAAACCCGTGACACGTGCAGACTACTATGATGCCGAGCCGCCGCAGCACGGCGAGCGGAGCATCACCGTCCGCAAGCGTGTGCGCATCCCGTCTCTGATGATCGGCTTCCACTCACCCGGAGTACGCGACACGGCCGAGTTCTATGCGGCCGAGGTCGCCGGGTCGATTGCGGGCGGCGGCCGCAGCTCCCGCTTGTGGAAGAAGCTCGTAACCGAACTCGGGCTCGCCACATCGGTCTGGGCCGGCAACTCGGTTGACCACGACCCGGGGCTGTTCCAGGTCGGCGTAACGCCCAAGGCCGAGAGTCTGATTCCCCGTATCGAGCAGGTCGTCCAGTCCGAACTGAACCGGCTTGGGACCGAACCGGCCAGCGAACGGGAGCTCCAGCGGGTACGCAATCAGGTACTCGCCAGCCAGTACTTCCAGCGCGACGACGTTTCGGACATGGCCTACCTGCTGGCGCGTAGCAAGATTCTCTATGGTGACTGGCGGGCGATGGAGCAATACGAACCCGGTATCGAACGCGTAACCGCCGAGCAGGTGCGCGACTTCTGCCACAAGTACCTTGTCCCTGACAACCGCACAACCGGCATCCTCGTGTCGGCAAAGGAGGCAAAGTGAGGGATTTCAGATTTCAGATTCTAGATTGTAGATTGATGCAGATTTGCCTTGTGGCTTTTGGCTTCTGCCTTTTGGCTTCATCTGCTTCTGCCCTTCCTCTGTATCGCGACTCTCTGCCTAACGGTCTTATCGTCCTGACCTATGAGGACCATCGGCTGCCGACCGCCTCTTTCAGCCTGGTCTGCCGCTCCGGTGCTGCCTGTGACCCTGAAGGGAAGGCCGGCACCGCGGCGCTCACCGCGGAAATGCTCACCCGCGGAACCGCGACGATGTCCGGCGACTCGATATCGAGTCTGGTCGAGTTCCTGGGCGGCGACTTTCACGGGTCGGCGTCTGGAGACTTCATGGACCTGAGTACACAGGTCCTGTCCAAGGACGTCCCGACGGCGCTGGACCTGCTTGCCGACGCCGCGCTCCACCCGGCCTTCGACCCGAAGGAGCTGAAGCTTGCTCTCGATCGCTTCCTGTCCGGGGCGCAGCGCATCAAGGACTCGCCGAATCAGCAGGTCGACCAGGAGTTCATAAAGCTCGTGTATCAGGGGCTGCCTTACGGCCATCCGAACTACGGCGACACGCTCTCGATTCCCCTTATCAAGCGCGAGGACCTGCTCGCGTTCTACAATACCTACGTGAAGCCCAACAACTGCTTCATCATCGCAGTGGGTGACGTGAAACGGGCTGACCTCGTTGCGGCCGTTACTCAGCGCCTCGGTTCGTGGACCCCGGCCCAAGTGCCGCAGCCCAAATCCCTGACTGCCACCTATCCTGACCGCATGAAGGTGAAGGTCATCACCCGTTCCGACATGAATCAAACCTATGTTGAGTTCGGCCACCCGGGCATCACGGCGACCGATCCTGACATGCTCGCGACCCGCCTGATGTCCTACATTCTTGGCGGCTCGGCTATGAACTCACGCCTGGGAAACACGGTACGTGAAAAGGGCGGCCTTGCTTATGACGTCCGCTGCTGGTTTGACCGGAACACTTTGCCCGGCGCCTACCACGCCACGGTACAGACCGCCAATCCCAAGGAAGCCATCGCCAAGATGCTGCGCGTAATCCAGGTCATGCACGATTCAGGCGCGGCCGCCGCTGAACTGGAGAAGGCACAGAACTACTACACCGGCAGCTTCCCGCTCACCTACAGCTCGACCGGTGGCAAGCGGTCACAGGTCCTGACCATGGAGTTGTTCCACTACGGCATGGACTGGCTCGACAAGTTCCCGGACCGAGTGCGCGCAGTCACGCTCGACCAAGTCAACAAAGCCGCCAGCGACCACATCAAACCCGGCAAGTACTGGATGGTCATCCTCGGCCCGGTGACAAAGGAAGACCTCGGCCTAACCGATGTGGAGTGGATCCAGTGAAGGCACTGAACATGGCCGGTGAGGACATCTTCTTGGACTAACTCACGGAAACCAGGTGCCATGCATGAAGTCGAAGTCAAGATACTGGACATCGACCGCGCGGCGGTCGAAGGTCGGCTTGCCGCGCTGGGCGCCGAGTTGTGTTTCGACGGACGTCTGGATGCGTCCTTTTTCGACTTCCCAACCGGCCATCTTGGGTTAGCAGGGAGTCTGCTCCGCCTGCGCCAGGAAGGCAACCGGGCGGTCCTGACCTTCAAGCGCCGAACCGAAGAGGAAGGGGCCAAAGTCCGGGAGGAAAACGAAGTCGCGGTGGCTGACTTCGACGCCTGCCGAAAACTGCTGGAGGCGATGGGAATGATCGAGACATCGCGGGTCGAGAAGCACCGGACCAGCTACCGGCTGGGACCGGCGACGGTAGTGATTGACCGCTACGTCGGCGAGCTATCGTTCATACCGGAGTTCGTCGAGGTCGAGGCCGAGAGTGTCGATGCGGTTCGTTTCGTTGCCGCCCAACTGGGCTTCGCACGCACGGACCTACAACCATGGGGCCTGGCGCAGCTTATAGAATACTACCGAAGCGCCGCCGGCGGTTTGACCTGACCTGTCCGGGCGGTAGAATGTCGGCGCTGTGAATCTCGGCAAGTTCCAACTGTACAGCCTGTCCGACGGGTTCTTCGGACTCGACGGCGGGGCGATGTTCGGTGTCGTACCCAAGCCCATCTGGGAACGCACGAACCAGCCTGACGATAGGAACCGGATTCGACTGGCGCTAAGGCCGCTGCTCATCGTAGCCGGCGACGAACGGTTGCTGATCGACACGGGTATCGGTGACAAGTGGGATACCCGGAACACCGACATCTACCGCATCGAGCATACGGATACTATCGAATCGTCGCTTGCACGCGCCGGGTTCGTGCCCGATGATGTCACCAGAGTCGTGCTCACCCATCTGCACTTCGACCACGCCGGGGCCACGACCAAACTCGACGATTCCGGCCGACCCGTCCCCCGTTTCCCGAATGCGCGCCATTATGTCCAGCAGAAGGAATGGGACGCGGCGGTCACGCCGAACCGCCGCACTCGCGCCTCGTACGTGGACGACGACTTTCTGCCGATCCAGGGTGCGGGCCTGCTTGAACTCATCGACGGCGACGTCGAACTCGTGCCCGGTATCGAGCTCAAGTTGACCGGAGGCCATACGCCAGGCCATCAGATAGTACTGCTCAGGGATAGCACTATCCGCATGATGGACACAGGGATAGAGGAACAAAGCGATAGAGTGACAGATTCCGGACACTCGATCCCTGGATCCCTTGATCCCTCGATCCCTGTTCTTGCCGTCTTCTGGGCCGACCTGATCCCCACGCGTTCACATATTGCCACGCCCTACATTATGGGGTATGATTTGCTCCCGCTTGAAACGATGGAACAGAAGGAGAAGCTAGTGGGGCTGGCGATTGCCGGCCGGTGGGTATCGTTCTTCGAACACGACCCGGATCTTGCATCGGGTGTCATTGAAGTGGAAAACGGAAAACCATTCTTGAGGCCCTTCGCGGAGTGAGCCGCGGAGGCCGGATTCGTCAGACCTGACAGCCAGGTCCGACGCTGGAACTGAGAGGAGACTATGAAGAACAACAGCGACTGGCGCGACCAGTGTCGCGACAAGATCAAGACCGCAGATGAAGCGTTGCGCGTGCTGCAACCTGGCGACCGGCTGTTCATCGGGTCGGCCTGCGGCACTCCGCAGAAGCTCGTGCAGGCGCTCGCCGACTGCCCGATTGAAGACGTTGAGATTACCCACCTGCTGACTCTGGGAGTCGCGCCGTATGCCCAGGAGAAGCTGGCCAGCCGCTACCGGGTCAACGCCCTCTTCATCATGCCGAACGTCCGGCCCGCGGTCTGGGAAGGCCGCGCCGACTATACGCCGGTCTTCCTCTCGGAGATTCCCGAACTCTTCCACTCCGGCCGGCTGCCCCTGGACGTCGCCTTGATCCACGTTACCCCGCCGGACGAGCACGGCTTCTGCAGCTTCGGGGTCTCGGTGGACATCACCAAGCCCGCGGCCGACTCGGCCAAGTACGTCATTGCCGAGGTCAACCCGCAGATGCCGCGTACGCTCGGCGACGCGTTTATCCACGTCCGCGACATCGACGCAGTGGTCGAGAACGATGCTCCCATCTACGAGTTCATCACCCCGGGCGAATCCGAGGTGGCCCGCCGCATCGCCAAGAACGTCGCCGACCTCGTCGAGGACGGCTCCACCATTCAGGTCGGTTACGGCGGCATCCCCAACGCACTGCTGTCCTATCTGAAGGAGAAGAAGGACCTGGGCGTCCACACCGAAGTATTCTCCGATTCGACCATCGACCTAATCGACGCCGGCGTCATCAACTGCCGCCGGAAGACGCTTCACCCCGGCAAGGTTGTGGCCTCGTTCGCGATGGGCAGCCAGCGGCTGTTCGACTACATCAACAACAACCCGATGTTCGAGTTCCACCCGGTGGATTACACCAACGACCCGTTCGTAATCTCCCAGAATGACAAGATGGTCTCCATCAACTCGGCGCTGGAGGTCGACCTGACCGGGCAGGTCTGCGCCGATTCCATTGGCTACCGGTTCTTCTCCGGTATCGGCGGGCAGGTGGACTTCGTCCGCGGCGCGGCCCGGTCCAAGGACGGCAAGGCGATCATCGTCCTGCGCTCCTCCCGCGACGACGACAAGTTCTCGCGCATCGTCCCGACCCTGACCGAGGGCGCGGGGGTCGTCACCTCGCGCGGGGACGTCCACTATGTCGTGACCGAGTGGGGCGTCGCGTACCTGCACGGCAAGACCATCCGCGACCGTGCCCTCGCCCTCATCTCGGTCGCCCACCCCAAGTTCCGTTCCGAGCTGTTCAAGCTCGCCAAGGACAAGCATTACATATATGCCGACCAGCCCGAGCTGCCGCTGGTTCAGGCGCGCTATCCCGAGGAGTTCGAGGCCCAGGGCGCGCTCAAGGACGGCACGCCGGTCTTCATGCGTCCGATCCGGCCGACCGACGAGCCGGCGATGCGCGACCTCTTCTACTCTTTCTCCAAGGACACGGTCTTCTACCGGTTCTTCTCCTACCTCAAGGCGATGCCGCACGACAAGCTGTCCCAGTTCGTCAACGTCGATTACGAATCCGAGATGGCGATCGTCGCCAGTCTCAAGAGTGGCGGCGAGGAGGCGATCATCGGCTCGGCCCGCTACTACGTCGATAAGGCGACCGGACTGGCCGAGTACGCCATCGAAGTGCGTGACGAATACCAGAACAAGGGCGCCGGCGGCGTGCTCTTCAACCACCTGACCAAGGTCGCGAAGATAAAGGGCATCAAAGGATTCGTCGGCTACGTGCTCGACTCCAACACCCGCGCCTACCGGCTGATGACCCGCACCGGCCTCCCGATCGAGACCAAGTGGGAAGACGGCGTCTACACCCTGACGATGCGGTTCCAGGACGGAGAGTAGGAGGCACGAATGGCTGACACTCTTTCCCTCGATCCCTCCATCCCTCGATCCCTTTCCCTCGACTTCATCTTCCGTCCCCGTTCGACCGCGGTCATCGGCGCCTCCAACCGTGAGAACTCAGTCGGACACGCGCTCTTCCGCAACGTCCTGATGAACGGCTACACCGGTGTTGTCTATCCGGTTAACAACACGGCCAAGTCGGTGCTAGGCGTCAAAGCGTACGAAACCGTGCTCCAAATACCGGACGAAGTAGACCTCGCCATCCTTATCATCCCGGCGCTGGCCGTACCCGCGGTACTGGCCGAGTGCGGCCAGAAGAAAATCAAAGGTGCGGTCGTCATCTCGGCCGGGTTCAAGGAGCTCGGACCGACCGGCGCCCAGCTCGAAAAGGCCGTCCGCGACCGGGCCCGCACCTATGGCATCCGGCTCATCGGCCCCAACTGCTTCGGCACTATCGACTGCTCTCCCAGGGTCCGGCTCAACGCCACCTTCGGCCGCGCCATGCCGGCGTTCGGCAACATCGCGCTCGTTTCCCAGTCCGGCGCGGTGGGCCTCTCGGCCCTCGAATACGCGCTGTCCGAGGAGGCCGGCCTCTCCAAGTTCGCCTCCATCGGCAACAAGGCCGACATCAACGAGTGCGACCTGCTCGCCTACCTGCGCGACGACCCCGAGACCGACGTCATCATGCTATATCTCGAAGACCTCGTCAACCCGCCCGAGTTCATGCGGATCGCGCGCGAGACCACCTCGCACCCGCAGCGGCCCAAACCGATTCTGGCCATCAAGGCCGGCCGCACGTCCGAGGGCGCCAAGGCCGCGTCATCCCACACCGGGGCGCTCGCCGGGTCCGACGCAGCCTACGACGCCTTCTTTGCTCAGTCCCGCATCATCCGCGTGGATACCATCAACGAACTCTTCGCCAAGGGCGCGGCTCTCGCCTACCAGCCTGCGCCCAGGGGCCGCCGCGTCGCCATCGTCACCAACGCCGGCGGCATCGGGATCATGGCCACCGACGCCTGCGTGCGCAACGGTCTCGAGATAGCGAAGCTCGCCGACAAGACCCGCACCGAGCTGAAGAAGCACCTGCCGGTTACCGCGTCGACCGCAAACCCGGTCGACGTTATCGGCGACGCCGATGCCACCCGCTACCGTGCCGCCCTCGAACTACTGCTTGCCGATGAGAACGTCGACGCCCTGCTCCCCATCTGGGCCCCGACCCTGATGGCCGAGTCCAAGGACATCGCGAGCATCACCGCCGACATCGGGGCGAAGTCCGACAAGCCGATTCTCGCCTGCATCCAGTCGATGCTGAACCCGATGGAAATCCGACGCCAGTTGATGCGCGACCACATCCCTCACTACCAATTCCCCGAGAACGCGGCAAGAGCGCTGGCCGCCATGGTCGAGTTCAGCGAATGGAGCCATCGGCCCCAGGGCGAGGTCAAGAACTTCCCGGACGTCAAACCGGACGTCGTAAAAGGGATTCTGGACAAGGTCCGTGCCCGGCCGACCAGGTTCGTGTCCGAACCCGAGGGGCACGACATCCTTCGCGCCTACGGCCTGCCCGTGCCCGCATCGAAACTGACCAGGAGCCTCGATGAGGCACTGGCCACTGCCAAGGAAATCGGCTACCCGGTTGTGCTCAAGATCGTCTCCCCCGACGTCCTGCATAAGACCGAGTTCGGCGGCGTCCGCATCAACATCACGGATGAAGCCAGGCTGAAAGCGGAACACGCCGACCTGCTCGCGGGCGTGAAAGCGAAGAAGCCCGACGCCGACATCTGGGGCGTGCTGGTACAGAAGATGGCGCCCAAAGGCACCGAGACCATCCTCGGCATGAACCGCGACCCATCGTTCGGCCCGATCCTGATGTTCGGCCTCGGCGGCATCCTGGTTGAGGTCTTGAAGGACGTAACGTTCCGCATCGCGCCGGTGAATGAAATATCCGTGGACTCGATGGTGACCGGCATCAAGGCGGCGAAGATTCTGCAAGGCTACCGCGGCGAGTCGCCACGCGACGTGCCGAAGATCAAGGAGTGCCTGCAGCGCGTCTCCCAGCTCGTTACCGACTTCAAGGAAATCGGCGAGATGGACATCAACCCGCTTCTCGTCTACGAACAGGGCAAGGGCGCGCTGGTCCTCGACGCCCGGTTCCTGCTCCGCTAGTGGCTCTTCTCCCCTCCCTTCTGTTCCCTCTCCCTTGAGGGAGAGGGAAGGGTGAGGGTGTAACCGCAACCAAAAGGAGGCGCAATGAAGACTTTCTTGCTGTTTGCTCTTTGCCTGTCGCTAAGCCCTGCCGCCGTGCTGGTCGAATCCGCCCCGTCTCCGGTCGCACTGAGTTACACCGTCGAGCTCCCCGACCACTACGACTCGACCAAGGCCTACCCGCTTATCGTAGCGCTTCATGGCTACGGCGACCGCATGTCGGCCTATGTCGGCACGTCAGCCCAGTTCTGCCCTGAAGGCGCAATCGGCCTCTACCCCGAGAGTCCGTTTCCCTTCGAGGGCGACAACGGGCTGGGCTGGACCTGGTGGCTCTGGGCCGACTCCGCGTCAGGTATGTCCCAGCAGTCCACCAAGCAGCTGAGCATCGACTGGATCCTCTCCTGCCTAGACATGGTCGAGTCCAGGTACGCGGTCGACAAGCGCGCTGTGTTCCTTTACGGCTTCTCGCAGGGCGGCATGCTCACCTATGAAATCGGCGTCCGCTATCCCGAGCGCTTCCGAGGGTTGATACCGGCCGGCGGCCTGCTCGACTTCAAGCTCGACTCCCTGTACAAGTTCGACACGGCCTGCCGGCACGTGCCGCTCCGCGCCCTGCACGGCGCTTACGATGACGTCGTCGACTTCAAGGCCGACGTCGCCTCAAACGAAACCCTGCGGAACCGAGGAATGCCGGCCGAACTCCTCCGCTACCCGGCTAAGCACGAGCTGACCAAAGAGATGATGGAGGACGCCCACGACTTCGTTGAGGCCTGCCTCCCCTCTGCCCATCACCAGGAGCCGCCCATCCCGCAGGCCCCGTACGGTGCGCTGCGGGCCGAAACGTCTTTGGATGAGCGGGCCAAGCTCATCTACGAACTCGGCGCAAAGCGGGTTACCGGCAGTGAGTCAACACTGACTGCCCTGATGAAAGACCGCTCGGCTCCTGGCGTGCTGCGCCAGACCGCGTACTCAGCCCTCATCAAACTCGCCACACCGACAGCGTGGCAAGCGACCAAGGCTGCGCCGAAAGTTGTCTGCGCCGACCGCCTCGTGGCGGGAGCCAACGGTGAGAAGGCCGGGCTCAAGCCTGATGACGTGATTATCAGCTACAACGGCAAGGCGGTAAAGAAGACGAGTGACCTTCGCGACGCCATCAGTGCCGTCAAACCCGACGTGAAAGATGTCGCGATGGTAATCGAACGCCAGGGCAAACGACTCACTCTACACCTGCCGCCCGGCCGCGTCGGCGTCTACCTCTCCGAGCGCGTGAAGTAGCTACGGCCCATCCGCCGGGGCACCGCCCGACGGCCTGCGGCCGGCATTCGGGGATGTGAATGTGCTTGACTGGCTCATTCCGCCGCCTTAGACTCGCTCAAGGATGGCCTCATGATCTACGCAAAAGAGAAGTACGTGACTGACAGCCAGGGCAATCGTGTCGCGGTTCAGCTTGAAGTCGAGGAATACCGCCGGCTGCTCGATGCCTTGGAGGAACTGGAGTCGATCCGCGCCTACGACACGGCAGTCGCAGTCCGTGAAGACGCGGTGCCGTTTGACAAGGCGGTAGAAGAGCTCAAGCGCGACCGCGCATGAGCTAAGCGATATCCATTCTGCGCCGGGCGCAGAAGGAACTCGGTCAGGTCTCCTCTCCCACATTCGAACGAGTCTGTGACGCAGTCCGCGCGCTAGGCTCGGACCCGCGCCCGCCCGGCTGCCGCAAACTCGTCGGTCGCGACGGCTGGCGAATCAGGGCCGGCGACTATCGCGTCATCTACGAAATAGACGACGCGGCCCGCACGGTACTGGTTCTTCACGTCGGTCATCGTCGGGACATCTACTCCTAGCCGTTCGGCTCCACTGAGAGTGTCCAAGTCATGCCCTGCAATCGGGGCAGACAGATCGCTGGCCGATTGTGACGGCGGTCGACTCATCTCGCGCCTGCCGCCCGGTCGCGTGAAGTGGCTTCCAGCATCAGAAGACAGCGGGCCGGCTGTTAGGCCGGCCCTTTATGGCAAGCCGTCCGAGGACGGCATTCAGCGAAACCCGGACTGCCCCTGGGGACACATCCGCGACGCGTCCGTCGCGTCGCTCCGTGGACGTGTCCCCTCCTGTCGCTGATGGAGCTGACCAGAGTCGAACTGGCGACATCCGGCTTGCAAAGCCGGCGCTCTCCCAACTGAGCTACAGCCCCGAAAACTCAGTCACTACGCCTTATCTTAGTGGATAGCCGGCAGGTGTCAACGCTCGGTCAGGGCACGACGTGGGCTCTACGAAGGACAAAGTACTAAGTACAAAGGACTAAGCAAGTCCAAAGGCCCGGCCAGGTTCGTGCTTTGTCCTTTCCTCACTTGCTTTGTCCTTTGGCTTTTGTCCTTTGTACTTCTCCGGTCATTCCTCCGGCTCCACGTGGACTACGACGTCTGATACCTCAGGCACCGCCCTCTGCACCGCTTCTTCTACGGCGGTGGCGATGTCATGGCCGGCCCGGACCGTGATGTCCGGCGCAACGTGTACATGTACGTCCATGTCGATAACGCCGGCCGAACGTCGGGCGCGGCAGGTGTGAAACCCGACAACACCGTTGATAGCGGATATGGCCTGGTGAATCCGGTCGGCCACGACCGGGTCAGGCGCCCGGTCGGAAAGCTCCTGCATCGCGTCGCGGACGATGTTCACGCCCATGATGAAAAGGAAAGCGGCAAGCACGACCGCGGTCAGGTGGTCGACAAAGGCCCAGCGCGGCCCTCCGGCAGTTGCCACCGCGATACCAATGGCGGCTGCGATGGCGGCCAGCGAATCCGCCCGATGGTGCCAGGCGTTGGCGATGACCGAGGCATTGTGATGCTTCAACCCGACTCGGCGGGTGACCCAGTACAGCGGCTCCTTCAGGACCAGAGTCGCGACCGCTGCCCAGAACGGAAGCCAGGACGTCGGACCGGAGTGCTTCACCGACATCGTGGCGATGCTCTCGATGGCAACCCACAGCGCCGCGCCCAGCAACAGGAACCCGACCACCATCGTGACAATCGTCTCATAGCGCGAGTGCCCGTAGTGATGATCCTCATCCGCAGGCCGCCGGGCTGCCGGAATTCCCCAGAGCACGGCGATGTCGCTTGCTAGGTCCGAGGCCGAATGCAGGCCGTCGGCGATAATGGCATTGGAATTGAACATCAGGCCGAAGACCACTTTGGTGACGGTCAGCAGGATGTTCGTAGCCATCCCGACGACGGTAATCCGCGACTCCTCGCGAATGCGGTCACGGTACTCTGCTGCGACGCTCACGCTAGAATGCTAGACGAAACCCGTGAAGAGTCAAACGAAGGACTTCGACGTGATTAGAGGCAGCGATGCACCGGACAATGTAGAATCCAGAATCCAGAATTCAGAAACCAGAACGGAGAAACGCGGGCACCCAGAAACGCGTTGCATGACCTAGGCTTCTCGCGGACGATTCAGAATGCAGAACTCGGACGGCAGAATGCAGAATCCAGAAGTGCGGCCAATTCGACTACTGAGGACTTCGCACTCAGCTTCTGACGTCAACTTGACTTCTGCCGAACCGGAACATGGCGACGAGCCCGGACAACGACCAGAGAAAAGATCACGACACTGCGGCCTGCCCTGGCCAAAACCCTATTACCGACCCGGCTACGGACCATGCACCCCAGTCTTCATTCGGGTGACTGTTGCCGTTACCACCTCAGTCAAGGTCCCGCAATCGGTCGCAGACATCACCTCTGAGACCAACCGAGAGACAGCCTCAGCCACGACAGCGCAGACCAAGCAGAAAGCCACCGCGGTAACGACCAGCGCGACAATCTCACAGACCAACTCTGAGACTGCGTCAGAGTCTGCCTGGCAAACGACTGCGGCCACAACGGCACAGTTGACCTCAGATACGACCCCAGTGACGGCCTGCGCGACCTGCCCACGGACCTTCTAGGCCACTGCCGCGGCAACCGTTACCCAGACCGTCCCCGGGACGGTCCCCCTGGCGATGACCCAGACGCCTGTCCAATTCCAATATCTAGAGCTTGGTCTCATATCCTACACATTTTGAGGTACTTGGACGAGGCCGCATCAATGCTACGCCATTAGCGTCTAAATCGGTAAGAACGGACAGACGAGGCGTTTGCAGGCCCCAGCCTGACCGCTCCTTCAAGGAACTGTCCACGAGTGGGGACTGTACCTATGTCAGGAAGACCGAAAGAGACCGGATGAAAGGAGCGCGGAAATGTCCGATGCGATTCGACGTATAGAGCGCTGGCAGAAGAAGTACAGCCCAGCGCAGGCCAAGGCGACCCTCGACCTTCTGCAGGAAGGTATGAAACAGCGCTACGAAGCTGCGACCATTGCGATGACCGCAATGGAACTCAAGACGAAGGAAGTGCTGAACCAGCAGGGAGTCCACACCACGAACTATGTCCCCTACCTGAGCTATGCCCGCCAACTCTGGAAGCTCTCAAGGCAGCAGAACATCAGCGGCGAGAGCTTCAAGATGGCAAGTCAGGTTCTGTTGGAGAAATGGGCGGCGCGAGGTCAGGACCCGGACGTTCTGGATGCTATTCGCAAAGACGTCTTCGCGTCCGACGGCCCTACGCCATAGCCGCGGCCCGGCCGCCTACTGACTCCTCACCGTCGCTTCGCTCTCCCTCTCCTTTGAGAGTAGAGGGCTGAGGTGAGGAGCAACAAGAGCAGGGCTGCCCGCGGCTCTGCAGCCAGGCGCAAAGGGACATTACCGGATTTGGAGTGCGGGAGCAAGGCTCCCCCTTTACCTGAAAGGCGGCGGACTTGCTGCCGCAGTCCAAGGCGGTACCGCGCCGCGCCGGCCTATTCGGTCAGGACGACCTTGCGGCTGATTCTCTGCGTACCGTTGTCCAGCGTGCAGAAGTAGACGCCCGCAGGAAGAACGCCCGAGGGCAGTTTGACCTCGTGCCTGCCCGGAGCGACGTAGCCTCCGGACAGGGACCGGACCAGCCGACCGCCGATGTCGTACAGACTGACGGACACTCGGCTCAAGTTCGGCACATCGTAGTTCACGCTGAACGCACCGCGTGCCGGGTTGGGGACGACGTCCAGCCGCCACAATGACAGCGGGCGCGGCTTCTCCTCTTCGATGCCGCTGCTGACATACTTGCATACCCAGACATACTTGGCCAAGCGGCTCGGGTAGTTCGAGACCATGAACTCGGCCCGGCCGTCGCCGTCTAAGTCCCCGGCCGTCGAAACCGCGTAGCCGATGCTTTGCTCCTCGGCACTGCCCTGAATCCAGGCATCCGGCACCGTGTCAAAGTGGTTGCCGGTCTGCCAAAGGTATGTCGCGCCGGTGAAGTAATGCGGCAGCAAGGGCGCGCCAGCCACAAGGTCGTCATCTCTGTCGCCGGTTGCATCGCCTGCCGATTGAGCCGCCATGCCGAGGTTGGCACTATCCTTCCGGCCGAGGAGACATATATAGGGAATGCTATCCATCGGCCGGCCACCTTTGTGAATGTAGACCTTGCCGCAGTTGTTCGGGCTGAAGAAGCCGTGCGGCCAAGAAGGACTGCCCTCAACTCCGTAGTCGAAGTCCCCCATCGTCTTAAGAAACCCGGGCTTCACATCACCAAGGAACTGCGCCGGGCCCTCGCCGGTCCAGGCCATGTCAGCACTCGTGTCCAGCGGGTTGCCACCGTAGTAGGCATACATCCGACCCCTCATGTCGTAACCGAAATTGGATGCACCTATGTAGAAGTCATGGAAACCATCGTGGTCGAAGTCGCCTTCTGCTGAGACCGCGGTGCCGAACTCCTCGGCCGGGTCGCCGTGCCCGCCTCTCAGGACCACGTCCGGTATTGAATCGAAGCTAGACCCGCCAAAGAACACGTAGACTCTGCCCGTGTACTGCCGTCCGGGCTGTTCCTGCGTGAAGTACGCGCTCACTGCAAGGTCGGCGTGACCGTCTCCGTTCACGTCGCCGACCGAGACAGCCCAGCCGAAGGCGTTGTTCAGCCACCAGATGTTCCGACCACGGATGATGAAAGCGGGAGTCGTATCCATTGGATTGCCGCCCATCCATATTGTGACGATGCCAATACCGGTGTCGGCCATGTCCTCGCCCATTACGATGTCTGCGTAGCCGTCGCCATTCAGGTCAGCGTAGGCCAGGCGCGGGGTGTTCGAGCCAACCCAAACCGGACTCCTCAGCACAATGTCCGGCTTTGTCTCTCCGATGTGATTACCGTAGTAGATGTTGACCCGTCCGCGCAGAGGCGTAGTCCCATGGTTCCCGTCGTAGGTGTCGCAGGCAACCAAGATATCGGGGATACCGTCGCCGTTCACGTCTCCACTGGCAAGGGACGCTCCGAATGCGTAGAGCGATGTGTCTCCGGGAATCGTCCAGATGACGTCCAAGCTCTGAGTAGGCTGAGGCCAAGCGCGCGCGGCCAAGAGCGCAACCACGAGGAGTACGAGGACGAATCCGCCCTTGGTCTTCCTCGCTGCATTAGCTACCGTGCCGATGCCGCCCCTCATCATCGTGATGCCCCCTGACTCCGGGCCTGGCCGCCCGTGTCGGACGTCGGGTGTTTGGAAACAATCAGCCAGTCCATCCCGCCGTCGTTGCTGCGCAGAGCGTACCCATCGCCGCAAGTCACCCAGACTCGCATCGCATCGACGGTCTGCACCTTCAGAAGCGGCACATTGACACCCGGTCTGATTACCGGGAACGTCGCGATCCACGCTTGTGAGCTATCGCCGCCGGTTGTGGTCCTGAAGACCACCCCTCTGCCGCGCCCCGGGTCTTCGCGCTTGCAGCCAACAATCCAGCCGTGGTCCGCATCGGCGAACGACACACCGCAGGGGTC
>DATJQV010000031.1 GCA_035505375.1 bacterium
CACGGTGCGTTCGGGTCGAGCGGACCCGCGGCGTACCCAGCCACGCAGAAGAGCGCAGTCTTCCCGACGACGATGATGTCGCCGGTGCTGGTGATGGATGGATTCGGGTCGTTGCCGGTCAGGTCCGCGATCCGCAGACCATGTCCGCGGTCATAGCGCCGCAATCCGTGTTTGCGGGGATAGGCGATGTTGGACATAAGGCCGCCGCCGGGCAGGTAGTAGTTGCAGTCACAGGCCCAGATCTTCGTACCGTCGGCCTGATTCAGGCAGAACAGCACGTCGTCGTCGGTCTGGATGTACACGTAGCCGTTGGCCGCAACAATGGGTGTGGTGTTGAGCGCGATGCCCTGGCCCAGTGACTTCTGCCAGTTTATGCTGCCGGTTGCGGGGTCGATGCTGTAGACCGTGCCCTGGTCGGTGCCGATAAAGAGCGCCGACTGGCCGAGCGCAGGCCTGGACCCGAGGCCGTCCAGCGCCAGCGGGGGCCATTTGTTTGTGCTGTCCGGGTTGATCGCATACAGAGATGGCGGGTTGCCGCCGCCGGTATCGGTTCCGCAGTAGACCGTGCCATCGCTGCCGATTATCGGCCCGCCGACCTCACCGCTGGGAATGAGATGGCGACGCCACACGGGCGAACTGAGGTTTGCGTCCAGCTTGATCAGATAGCCGCCGTCGGTGCCGCAGTAGACGCTGCCGTCTGCGTCGATTGCCGGCGCGTCAACGACCGCCTCGTTGGTGCCGACGACGTAGTCGGCTGCCTTGGTCACAGAACCGCTGGCGTCGGTGAACTTGTACAACCGACCCTGGCTGTCATTCTCTACCTCGCGGCCGACGTAGATGTCTCCGCCGCTTATCGCCGGCGCGCCGAACGGGATGAAGGGTTCCAGACTCTCAACCGACACGTTCGGCCACCGCCAGGCGTGAGATAGACTGGGGAGAGACAGTGCGTAGAGCTCACCTTCCTCACTCCCGACGATGACATGAGCGGTGGCGGCGCAGAAGGCAGGGTCGCCGATGAATTCATACTCCGACGAGGGCCACGAGGTCGTGGTCGAACCCTGGATCTTTTTGTTGGTGGCTTTGAGGGAGTAGAACTTGAAGTCGCCGCTGCTGGGACCCAGCAAGACCTCTTCCGCGCCGTCATTGGCCACGAGCATAGAAGTGGTGAACGCACCTTCTTCGCCGTCCTGCCACCACCATTTGACGCCGCCCTCAAGGCCGACGGGTATCTGGACCGTGTCCGGGAGCGACTTCGCTTTCTTCCAGTCCTGCACCCACACGATGACCTTCGCGTTTCCGACGTCGTTGAAGATGTTGGTGACCGTGAAGGTGCAGGGCGTGGGAGTCAGTTCGGTCGTCGTGTCGCCCTTCGGCCATTTGACGATGGCGCAGAGGCTGTCGTCGTCCGGGTCGTGGCCGTAGACGGTGATGTTCGTTGGGGCGCCCTTGACCGCGACCGGCGGGAACAGCACCGAGTCAACGATCGGCCGCTGGTTCAGCACGACCTTCACGGACTTGGCCGGAGAGAAGTCGGAAGCCTTCTTCGGGTCATCGTCACGAATCGCCTGCGCCTTGACGGAGTACGTGCCGGCCGCGTCCCACTCGTGGGTCACTGCCGCGGTTTCATTGGAGGCGTAAGCGACGTCGCCGGTGTCGGTCGCGTCCTGCCAGTCCATGATGTAGCGAATGAAGCCCTTCGAGGTAGTGGTAACAACACTGCAGGAGTAGGTGGAGTAAGTCCAGGTAGAATCAGCCCCCCAGGGAGCGCCCGGGGTCGCCGGCGGTTTGTTCGGACAGCCGGTCAGGCACAGGATGACCACCAGGGCCAGCACAGATGTCGCTGCCGTCTTTCTCCAAGTCATACAGTCCTCCCTGTAGGCCGCTGGTTTCGGCTACCGGGTGACGACTGGGCCGTGGAACACGCCGACTTCCGGCATGCGGACGCTGCCGCCGTTGCCGTCTTCAAAGTAGTAGTAGTAAGTGTGCATGTTGCTGAGGAACTCGGCGCTCTGGTAGGCGTACAGGCCGTTGGCAGCGTCGCCCTTGATGCGCTTCATGGAGTGCGGGACGTTGTCGATGTAGATGAGCGCGACCGGCGGATCATCGCCGTCCACGTCGTTGTAATGCACGAGGAAGCTGTAGCGAACGGGGCAGCCCCACCCGTTCTGGGTTCCGCCGACCTTCGGCTCATTCCGCTGGTCGAGCAGCGCCGGGGGCGTGTTCGGCATGGCCACCACTTCCGGCCCGCGCAGGAAGCCGGCGGACGGCAGACTCACGCAGTCGCCGTTGCGGTCCTTGGCCAGGAAGTAGTAGGCGTGAGGACCGACCGGCAGCAGGGTCTGGTAGTGGTAGACGCCGTCGTTGGCCTTGCCGCTGTGGAGTTTCATGTCGTGGTAGATGCCGTCGACGACCACTTTGACCATGGGCGACGGCGGGCAATCCCGGTCCTTGTAGTGAACCGCATAGGTGTAGATGCTCTGCTTCGAGCCGTAGTCGAAATAGACGCCGCCGTCGGTCAGTACCGGCAGCAGGTTCATCGGTTTCTTAGCGCCGACGAACGGGCCGTCGTATGCCCCGTAGCGCGGGACACGTTCACTCGCGCCGCGCGCGTCCTCGACGTAGAAGTAGTGCGAGTGCTCGCCCGGAGGAAGAGTCAGCCGGGCCCGATAGGTAGCCTGGGCGGCGGTACCCTTGCCGACTCGCTTCAACGGGTAGGCGATGTTGTCAATGTAGACTTCCACCTTGGCGGCGACGTCGCCGTCCGGATCACTGTAGTTGAGGGTGGCGACGTAGACGGTTTTCGCTACGCCCGTCATCGGTGAAATCATCGGGTGGCAGATGCAGGGCTTGGCGTTGCCCTGGAAAGCCAGCGACGGCGTGGCGAGGACCAGGACCATGAGAACAACTGAAGCTGCGGCAAAAGCATAGTGCTTTGTGCGCATTCTTCCTCCTTTTTTCATAGCTCCGGTATTATAGGTTTGTCGGCATTGGGTGTCAAGGGAAGTGACCCCTGACCGCGCGTCTCAGGCGCGCAGACCCCTGCTGCTACGACCGGGATGCAGACAATAAGTCGGCCATGACCCGCCGCGCGCCGCGCGGCGTGCATGACCCAGTGGCAACCTGAAGGCTGGAGCACCACCTCCATCTTACATTCCGTTATGTTCCTGTCAACAAAGCATTTGCGCCCGAGAACCGATATTGGGACAACCACGGAGGCCACAGAGGAGGAAGAGCGGGTGATGCGGGATTCGGCCCGGACTCTCTCCGTCTCTGTGCTCTCCGTGGTTCAATATCGGAATCATGGTTGCGGGCGTCCCGGGAGCGGTCTCAGAAGGTCGGCTCGCCCGACCCCTGTCTGCGCTGTCGCGTAAGCATGCGATTGCCGCGTCCTGCGTAGTTCCTCAGAATTGGATCTGCCCGAAATGATGCGGAGATGAGGTGGCATCATGGTGTGGGCGCTGCAGAATACTTGGTCTGGTAGGCTCGGTCAAGCTGGCGTTGCAGAACGGCAATGCGCTCAGTCAGCTTGAAGTAGTCGACGCTACGATGGAGTACGCGGAGTCGATGGCACTGGCGAGGCGACAGTCGCTTGGACTCAAGCAGCCGGTGGTAGGGCGTAGCGATTGTCCGGCGGCGTCGGGCAGATGGTCTGTCGGTTGCTGCCGAGGCCTGGAACTTCATGGTCGGCATGAACAGGTTGTGACGGAGTGAAATGAGCGGTGCCAGTTGACGCAGAATGAGGTACTCCGGTCTGGTTTCATAGCGTCGGTAGCCGACATAGGCTCTGACCAGTGACCCGTTCTTACTCTCCACATAGGGCGCATCGTTCTTGTGGTAGGCGCGCGACCGGGTCTGTTTGAGCTTCCGGCGGCGGGCGGTCCCGATCAGGGTACGATTGATGAACTCGCCGCCGTTGTCGGTGTGCATCTCGGTCGGGGTGAATGGCAACCTGGCAAGTACCCGTTTCAGGGCCTTACTGACCCAGATTTGAGCACGATTGGGCAAAGCCCGGAGCTCGGTCCAGCCGGTATCCGCTTCGGTGGCGGTGACCGTAACGCAGAACTGCCCGCGGCCGGTGTTGCCCGAATGCTGGACGGTATCGACTTCAATGTAGCCGAAGCGGTCGAGCGGCTTGTCATGGTATGACTGTACGGGGACGGCTTTTCTGAGCCAGGCGGCATGAGGCTTGCGTTGGTAACGTTGCTTGAGGATATCCCGGCTCCGTACCGGTCCGAGCAGGCGGTCGATGGTGGCGGGACTGATAGCCAGGAGCTGTTGTTTGAGCCGTGGCGGAATGTCCTTGAGCTCTCGGTGGCGGAAGATGACAGCGCGGTTGGCTTTGATGAAGGCGGTCAGATGGACTGAGGAGATGCCGTCGGCCAGTCTCCAGACGGTCTTCAGGTGAGGCAAGAGATCGGCGGTATAGGTTTTCTTGCGTCCACGGCGGCAGACCAGCGAGACTCGCGGGTCGGCGACAACGCGGGTGCGGTGATGGGTGAAGACGCTGCGGCCGGAGGCACGGAGCAGCAGGGCCAGGTAGCGGCGATTGTAGTGCAACACCGTAGTCAGCTCATCCAGCATCGCTGACTTGAGTTTCTTGCGGCGCGCGCGATAGCGGCGGGCGTTGGCCATGATCACCGACATCCGGCCATCCTTGGAACAGACGTGCTTCGGGAAGGTTGCGACCATCCAATATCATGACCAAGCCAGACCGGGA
>DATJQV010000032.1 GCA_035505375.1 bacterium
GGGTATCAGCAGGGCGTGGCGAGCGACCTAGGCAACATCGGGAACATCTACACCACCAAGGGCGAACCCGACAAGGCGCTGAAGTACCACGAGGAAGCGCTCGCGATAGACCGCGAAATCGGGTTCCAGCAGGGCGTGGCGAACCAACTCGGCAACATCGGGCTCATGTACCGCGACAAAGGTGAACCCGACAAGGCGCTGAAGTACCTAGGGGAAGCGTTGGCGATTCACCGCGAGATTGGGTATCAGCAGGGCGTGGCGAGCGACCTCGGCAACATCGGGCTCATCTGCAGCGCCAAAGGCGAACGCGATAAGGCGCTGAAGTACCTTGAGGAAGCGTTGGCCATAGACCGCGAAATCGGGTATCAGCAAGGCGTGGCGAGCGACCTCGGCAACATCGGGCTCATCTACAGCGCCAAGGGTGAACCCGACAAGGCGCTGAAGTACCATGATGAAGCGCTGGCGATAGCGCGCCAAGCTGCATCGGCGACCACGCAGGCCAACCAGTTCATTGCCATCGGACTCATCCGTGCTTCACGAGGCGAATATGACCAGGCAATCCTAAGCTACAATGAAGGACTGAAGTTGCATCGGCAGACGGGCTACCGGGAGGGCGAGGGAATAGCCCTCGGCAACATCGGGAACATCTACAGCGCCAAGGGCGAACCCGACAAGGCGCTGAAGTGCTATGAGGAAGCGCTTGCGATAGACCGCGAGATTGGGTATCAGCAGGGCGTGGCAACCGACCTCGGCAACATCGGGCTCATCTACAGCGCCAAGGGCGAACGCGACAAGGCGCTGAAGTACCTTGAGGAAGCGTTGGTCATAGACCGCGAAATCGGGTATCAGCAGGGCGTGGCGAACCAACTCGGTAACAGCGGGCTCGTGTTGGTGGACTCGGGGAAGCATGAGCAAGCAGTGCCCCAACTGGTTGAAGCGCTGGGCATCTTCCTCGCCATCGGCGTATCTGACGGCCCCGGGCAGGTGCTGACCGGGCTGGTTGTGAGCGAGGACAAGATGGGCCGGAAGCGGATGGAGGAACTGCTCACCGAAGCTGGGTTGGATGACGAATCCTCCGCCAATCTGCTCAAGATGATCAGCAAGATGCGGCAGGAAATGGGCTCGAAAGAGAAGTAGCCCTCAGGTTCGATGCCCCGCAGCCGGCTGATGGCCGGCTTTGTCTGTCATGTCGGATGGCTTCGGGGACACGATTGCTCCGGACATCAGTTGGCTCAACAGTGAAGTGCCACGTCTGGGGCAGAAGAGGGCGAAAGGTCCCTGCGGGGTCCACTTCTGTACCATGACGGCTGAGAACCAGTGCCTCAGTAAGAAGGTCGTCCTGACCGAATAGGCCGGATGTCCTCCAACCTCCAGGCTGCCCGCCTCCGCGCGGGCAGTCTGCTTTCGCATTCAGGCTTCGCGCCGGTTATCTCATGTCAAGTCGTGAATCACGGACGTTTCCGGCACGGGGCAGAGAGTTGGGGCAGAAGCTTGCCGAAGACCTTGAGGAAGACCTTGCCGGAGACCTTGGGAGAGACTTCGCCGAGGATTCTGGGGAAGACTTCAGGGAAGACCTTGCCAAGGACATTGGGAGGGACCTCGCCGAAGACCCTGCCGAAGACCCTGCGGAAGACTCCGGCAAGGACTCTGGAGAAGACCTTGCCGGAGGCCCTGGCGAAGACCCTACGGAAGACTTTGAGGAAGACCCTGGTAAGGACTCTACGGAAGACCTCGCCAAAGACCCTGGAGGAGACCTCACCAAAGGCCTTGGGGAAGACTTGACCGAAGACCTTACCGAAGTCCTCGGGGAAGACTCTGCCGAAGTCCTTGGGGAAGACTTCGCCGAAGACCTGGGCAGAGTACCTACCAGGCGCAGGGGTAGACTCGGGTAGTAGTGAATTAAGTACCAATGCGACGGGTAGTTGCGCTGGTTTCAGGCTTGACTGTTAGTATATGAACTTGTATAGTTCACCTTGGTAGACCGAGATCATGAAAAGGCCACAGGACACGTTTCAGTTTCCGTCCGAGCTGGGGCGTCGGCTCAGGGATTTGCGGCTCAGAGCCGGGTTGACCCAGCCGGAGCTGGCTCAAGTCATGGGCCGGACCGGCGCCGGCAGGGCATGTATCGTGAGCCGAATGGAGAAGGGCAAGGTGCGCTATCCGTCGCTTGGGCTCGTCGCCGACTTTTTGCGCGGGTGCCGGGCCGGGTTCAAGGACGTGCTGGATATCCTCGACCTGTACACGAATCTGCCGACAACCCAGCAGCAGGTATTCGGCAAAGCCCTGGCCAAGGTTGCGGCCGGCGTGCCGCAGAAGTGGCAGGCGCAGGTCACGAACTACGACATGCGAGTCGATCTTCCCAAGTCTTCTCGGGCTGAGACTCGATTACAAGCGAAACCGGACCTGCCCAGGCGGCTGGAGCGAGCGCGGAAGAACGCCGCGGCGGCACGGCGACGATTCCTGTACGGCCAGTTCCTGTCGCGGGCGGTGAACGATACCGGACTGCAGCCGGTCATGGCCATAGCGGTGCCGTTGTTCAACCACGGGCTGGAGCAGTTCCGGATTCTCTACCGGACGCGGGGCGCCAAGCCCGAAGCAAGGGAGAGACTCCTGGCTGAGTCCAGGACCTTGTTCGAGAAGTCAAGCCAGTTCCCCTCGGAAGCCATCCGTAAGCTTGAGGACGACGTGCGCCGGCATTTCGCCGAGTTGGAGATGAAAGGAGAGATGGACTGGCTGCCGGACCTGAGCCTCGACGCATACGAGGCGAGTCTGCTCAAGCCGGGACGCAAGCCTAATCTGCGGGAGGACCAGCGTCGCGAGTTCGCGCGCAGGGTTGATGAGTACGCGGCGGCGCGAGGGGCCGCAGTCGAGCAAGTGTGGCAGGAGGTGCAGCCCCTGCTTGACGAGGCCGGTGTGCCGAACGAGCGCAGGCCGGTCTATCGCGGTCTGGTTGGAGTATGCTGCAGTGCGGCGCTGAACCACGAGCCGGGCAGCGTGGGGGAGAGGCGGCAGTTGGACGAGTACATGCTCGAACCGCGCTGGGTTCGGCTCGGACTCGACACCGCACTTGCCCAGAAGCTGGCCAACATCGTGCTCGCCTGTTTCCGCGAACTGGCCAAGTCATTCCCGCCCGACCCGCGGCCGAGGCGATAGGAGCGCGGCGGGCGCGCCTCGGTTGACTCCTGTCAAGAGTCTGGTATCTTCTGAAACCGCGATGCAGCCAGACAATCCCACTTCGGGACACATCCCTGTCTCCGGAAAGCGGGGGCAGTCCCACAGAGGGGACACGTCCACGGATCGAGGCGAGGAACGCCTCGCGGATGTGTCCCCGGTACAGTCCCCATTTTCCGGTCATGTCCCTTCGGACCGGATGGTGATTCTCGGCTCGGGCGGAGCCAGGATTGTCGTGGCCAAGCAGTTGAGGTCGTCGGGCGGCATCTGGTTCTCGCTTGGCGGCACGCAGTTCCTGCTTGACCCGGGGCCGGGTGCGCTCGTGCGGATGACCGGCTCGCGGCACAAGCTCGACCCGACAAAGCTCTCGGGCATCCTGCTCTCACACCGGCATCTCGACCATTCCGGAGACGTGAATAACATGATTGAGGCGATGACGATGGGTGGGACCGAGCCGCGCGGTGCCCTATTCGCCCCGTCCGATGCGCTTGGAGGCGATGACCCGGTCGTACTCAAGTACGTGCGGCCGTTCCTTGAGAGGGTGGTCACCACTGTCGAGGGCGGCTCGTACGAGTTGGGCAACGTCAGATTCACCTGCCCGGTCAGGCATCAGCACCGCGGGGAAGTGTACGGGTTCAGGTTCCAGACCGGAGGTCTGTCCGCAGATTACACAGATGGCCGGAACCGGAGCGAAGAAACCGCAGATGTCGCAGATGACGCAGATGGGGCCGGACGGAACCGAAGGGAAGAATCCACAGATTACGCAGATTACACAGATGGCCGGAACCGGAGCGAAGAAACCGCAGATGTCGCAGATGATGCAGATGGGGCCGGACGGAACCGGAGGGAAGAATCCGCAGATTACGCAGATTTCACAGATTCCGGCCCGAACCCCCGAACCCTTGAACCCCAGAACCCAGGCTGTGGGGAAATCGCCAAGGACGCCGAGGATTCCGGGCGGTCTCCGGTCTTCGGTCTCCGGTCTGCTCTGACGGTGTCCTACATAGCGGACACGCGGTACTTTCCGGAGCTGGCCGAGCACTACCGGGCAGACGTTGTAATCATGAATGTCGTACGGCCGACGCCGTCGCAGCTTGACCATCTGAGCGCGCCGGATGCCGAGGAGCTGGTCAAGGCCATTCGTCCCAAGCTGGCGGTGATGACTCACTTCGGGATGAGGATGTTGGCGGCCAAGCCGTGGATTGTCGCGCGGGAGATGAGCGAGCGGACCGGGTGCAGGGTCGTGGCGGCATCGGATGGAATGCTAATCGACCTTGAGCAGGTCAAGGAGTCAATGACGGATTCCCAATTACCAGTTCCTAACACGGGAGCGGCGTAGGTGATCGAGCGCAGGCCGGTGAGGTTGTTGCCCGATGACACCGTGCGCAGGATTGCCGCGGGCGAGGTCATTGTCCGGCCGGCGAACGCCATCAAGGAACTCGTTGAGAACTCGCTCGACGCCGGCGCCACCGACATCCGGGTGGAAATCAAGCAGGGCGGCAAGAACCTGATAAGGGTGAGCGACAATGGCTGCGGGATGACGCGCGACGACGTCAGACTGGCAGTGGTCCGGCACGCGACCAGCAAGCTCGCGTCCGCCGAGGACCTGACGAGGATAACCACCTACGGTTTCCGGGGCGAAGCCCTGGCCGCCATCGGTGCGGTCACACGTCTGACCATCGAGACGAACGCCGATGAATCCGGGCCCGGCACGCTGGTCGAGGTCGAGGGCGGAGAGGTGAAGGACATCGGCGAGACCGTCCGGCCCCGCGGCACAACCATCTCCGCGCGGATGCTCTTCTTCAACCTGCCGGTGCGCCGGGCGTTCATGAAGTCCGACAATTACGAGGCGCGGCTGGTGGTGGAAACCGTCCGCAACTACGCGATTGCCTATCCCGAGGTCGCCTTCACGCTGATATCGAACGAGCGCGAGGCGATACGGCTCGGTCCGGCCGGGACCGTGAAGGACCGCATCAAGGCGCTGTACGATAAGCGGGTGTTCGAGAGTATGGTCGAGATGAAGGTCGACAATCCGCTGCTCTCGCTTTCCGGATTCCTCGCGGAACCGACCCGGTCGCGCAGCTTCTACGAGGTGCAGGCGATATTCATGAACAAGCGCCCGGTGCGTAATCCGACCGTGGTACGCGCGGTGTACGAGGGCTATGGGCCGGTTCTCACCGGCAACAATCCGGACTTCGTGCTCTTCATCGAGACCGACCCGTCGCGCCTTGACGTGAATCTGCACCCGACCAAGCAGGAGGTGCGGTTCGCGGACGAGCGGTTCCTGTTCGACTTCGTTTCCGAGGCGGTGCGGCAGGGTCTGGGAATCCAGCGAGGCAAGGAGACGGCGGACGCCGACTTCCTGTACCAGCGGGGATTCGTGCCCGAGGATGCGGCACCCCAGGAGTTCTGGCAGTTGCACAACACTTACATCCTCGCTCAGGTTACGTCCGGGTACGTGATTGTCGACCAGCACGCGGCCCATGAGAGGATTCTCTTCGAGGCGGTCATGAAGGGCAGGGAAGACGTGGCGCCGCAGGGGCTCCTGTTCCCGATTACGCTGGAGCTGACGGCGGAGGAGTTCGAGGCCTACGAAAGGGCAAAGGACCGGCTGGAGAAGATGGGCGTCGAGGTCGTACCGTACAGCGGCCGCACCGTGGCGGTGGAGACGGTCCCGGCCGGGTCCTTCATGGGCAAGGAGGAGGTGCGGGAGCTGTTCTCCGAGCTGGCCCGAGTGAAGCCGGGGGACATCGGAATCGGGACCGAGCTTGCCAAGGTCATCGCCTGCAAGGGAGCGGTCAAGGCAGGTCAGCGGCTCACGGCTCCGGAGATGGAGTCGATTATCAACCGCCTGTTCGCCTGCAAGGAACCCTACTTCTGTCCGCACGGCCGTCCGGCGATTATCAAGATTACGGTCGAAGATTTGGAGCGGCGATTCGGCAGAACCTAGGTCAGGAATTGCCAATTCCCAATTCCTAATTCCTAACGAATGCCCAACGCCGCAACGCCTCCCACAAGCCTGTCTGTTCTGGTTACTTCCGAAGTTGGCCATTAGTTGGGAATTGGCAATTAGCAATTGGTCATTGGCCAGCCATAGACACAAGACAACGTGACCAGCGCTGACACGCGGATAGCTCGCGCACCGTGCCGTGTCCTGGTGCTGTGTGGTCCTACCGGCGTCGGCAAGACCGAGGTCGCGGTCGCGCTGGCGCGAAGGCACAAGTTTGAAATCGTCTCGGCCGACTCGCGGCAGGTCTATTCGGGGCTGGACATCGGGACGGCCAAGCCTGGGGTTGAGCTGCGGCGAGAGATCGGGATTCACATGGTCGACGTGGTCGAGCCTAACCGGGCCTACTCGGCCGTGGACTTCGCGCGCGACGCGCTGACAGTGATGAGGCAACTGCGTGACAAGGGGAAGCGGTTTGCGGTGGTCGGCGGTTCAGGCATGTACCTGAAGGCGCTGTTTGAGCCATTCTTCGAGGCGCCGAAGCCGTCGCCGGCTCTGCGTCAGCGTCTGGAAACTGAAACATCGCCGGCGCTTTACGACCGGCTCAAGCGCGTGGACCCGGAACGGGCAGCGAAGCTGCATCCGAATGACCGGCAGCGCGTGGTGCGAGCTCTGGAGGTATACGAGACTACGGGCAAGACCATGACGGAGCTGGCGAGGAAGGCCAAGGCTGAGGTTGAGTTTGAACCGGTGTACGTCGTGCTGAGCATGGAGCGGGAGTTGTTGCGTCGGAGGATTGACGCCAGGTTCGACGCGATGATGAGCGCGGGCCTGTTGGATGAGGTAAGACGCCTGAAGAAGTCGGGCTTCGGCCGCGACTCGTACGTTGCCAGTGCGTACGGGTATGCGGAGTTGCTCGGGCATCTGGAGGGTCAGCTGACGATAAACCGGGCGGTTGCGGAAGCCAAAGCCAAGACCCGGGCATATGCGAAGCGCCAGATGACGTGGTTCCGGTCGCTCAAGGACGCGAAGTGGCTGGAGTGCGAGGATGTGGCGGACGGTGTGCGAGAAGTGGAACCGTTACTAAGGGAAGTGCTGACCGACTCTCGGACCAAGGACGAAAGACAAAGTACAAAGGACAAAGCAAGAGCGTAAGTCTGAAGGACGAAGTCGGACTTTGTGCTTGTGACTTGGTTGCTTGCTTGGTCCTTTGTCATTATGACCTTGTATTTGTCCGGCGTTCTGATTTGACCCTGCAAGTCCGTTCGCTATGATACTGGCCTTGAGATTCAAGTTCGTCATGTTGAAACCGTCAAGCAGAGGAGGATTGGTCTGATGCGAACAACTTTCACTTCTGAGTCGGTCACTGAAGGTCACCCCGATAAGGTCTGCGACCGCATTTCGGATGCGGTGCTGGACGAAGTGCTGCGCCAGGACCCGCACGGCCGGGTTGCCTGTGAGTCGTTCGTTACCGTCGGCATGGTGCTGGTCGGTGGCGAGATTACGACCCACGCGTGGGTCGACCTGCCCAAACTGGTGCGCGGCGTGCTCCGGGACATCGGGTACGTCACAGCCGAGAGCGGGCTGTCCTGCGACAGTTGCGCGGTCCTCAATGCCATCGGCAAGCAGTCCCCTGACATCAAGCAGGGCGTTGATACCGGCGGTGCCGGGGACCAGGGCGTGATGTTCGGGTACGCCTGCAAGGAGACCGATGAGTTGATGCCGCTGCCGATGGTGCTCTCGCACAAGCTGGCTCAGCGCCTGGCTCACGTGCGCAAACAGGGGATTCTGCCTTACCTGCGTCCCGATGGCAAGTCGCAGGTCACGGTGGAGTATGACAACGGCATGCCGGTGCGCGTGGACAGCATCGTGATCGCGGCCCAGCACGACGAGTCGATTCTCGACAAGACCGGACACTACATTACCAAGGCGTCGCGACAGGAGTTGATCGACACGGTGGCACGTCACGTGGTCCCGGCCCAGTTCATCGACCGGAAGACCAAGTTCTACGTGAACGAGACCGGCAAGTTCGTGGTCGGCGGGCCCCAGTCCGACACCGGCATGACCGGCCGCAAGATCATCGTCGACACGTACGGCGGCAGGATTGCCCACGGCGGCGGCGCGTTTTCGGGCAAGGATCCGAGCAAGGTCGACCGCTCCGCAACCTACATGGCGCGCTACATCGCCAAGAACTGCGTGGCCGCTGGGCTGTGCAAGGAAATGACGGTGCGGCTGGCCTACGTCATTGGCGTGGCCGAGCCGACGGATGTGTCCGTCGATACCTTCGGCACCGGCCTGATCGACGACGAGAAGCTGGTCAAACTGATCCGTGAAGTGTTCCCGCTGAAGCCGCGGGAGATGATTCACTACCTGAACCTGCTGAAGCCGATATACCAGGCGACGTCGGCCTACGGTCACTTCGGCCGCGAACCGCAGGTGAAGAAGGACGGCAAGCAGACGCTTGAGTTCTTCAACTGGGAGAAGACCGACAAAGTGGCCGAACTGCGCCGGGCGCTCAAGTAGGGAGATACCATGGATTGTGATGTTAAGGACCTGAGTCTAGCTAAGACAGGCAAGACCAAGATAGAATGGGCCGGGCGCTTCATGCCGGTGCTGGCCGAGATACGGAAGCGGTTCGAGAAGCAGCAGCCGCTGAAGGGCGTGCGGATGAGTTGCTGCCTGCACGTGACATCGGAGACCGCGAACCTCGTGCGGACACTCAAGGCGGGCGGCGCAAAGGTGCGGCTGTGCGCATCCAATCCGCTCTCAACTCAAGATGAGGTCGCGGCCTCACTGGTCAAGGACTATGGTATCCCGACCTTTGCCATCAAGGGCGAGAACCGGGACCAGTACTTCCAGCACATCGAGCAGGCGCTGTCCCATGGCCCGATGATTACCACCGACGACGGCGCCGACCTGATTTCGACTCTACACAAGGAGAAGGGTAAGCGGCTTGAGGCAGTGCTGGGTGGAACTGAGGAGACTACGACCGGAGTCATACGGCTGCGCAGCATGGAAAAGGACGGAGTGCTTGCTTTCCCGGTGATAGCGGTCAATGACTCGGAGACGAAGTTCATGTTCGACAACCGCTACGGGACCGGCCAATCTTCACTCGACGGCATCCTGCGGGCCACCAACATCCTGTTTGCGGGCACTACGCTCGTTGTCTGCGGCTACGGCTGGTGCGGCCGCGGCGTTGCCTCCCGGGCCAAGGGCATGGGTTCGGATGTCATCGTCACCGAGGTCAACCCGGTGCGCGCGCTCGAAGCCCGCATGGACGGGTTCCGAGTGATGAAGCTGATTGATGCCTGCAAGGTCGGCGACGTGTTCATCACTGTGACCGGCGATATCAACGTGATTGACAAGCAGCATATGCTGGCGATGAAGGACGGGGCGATTGTCTGCAACTCCGGGCACTTTGATGCGGAGATAAACAAGGCTGTCCTGGACCAGATAACGAAGTCCAGCCGCGAGCTGCGCCGGTTTTGCGTAGAACACATACTGACGAACGGCAAGCGGCTTATCCTGCTCGCAGAGGGCAGGCTTGTGAACCTGGCTGCGGCCGAAGGCCACCCGGCGATGGTTATGGACATGTCGTTCGCCAACCAGGCGGTAGCTGCCGAGTACATCCTGAAGAACAGGGGCAAGCTGGAGAATCGAGTTTACAAGGTGCCGGAGGATCTCGACAAAGGAATCGCCGAGGTCAAGCTGCGGACGCTCGGCATCAAGATCGACAAGCTGACGGCGGAGCAGGCGGCATACATTTCGAGCTGGCAGCACGGGACTTGAGGAAAGGTCAAGGCTAAGGCTCAGGTCAAGGTCGGAAGCTCGACCTCTACCTTAACCTCAGCCTTTTTCTAGTAGACCACAACGACGCCCGACCTGATGACCCTGAGTGTTGTCTGTCTGATTGTGCCGGCGCGCTTGGCATAGCACCGGATTCGATAGTGAAAGCCAGTGGCGGGCTCGAACGCCACGATGTCCCGGGGTGAATGGTCTATCCGTCGGGCGGTTCCTTTCCATGTGAACACAATCACCTCCAGGGTTGACATCGGGTCGGTACGGAAGGAATCTCGGTCCGCATCGGACAAACCCTTGAACACGTTCCCGGCAATCTCTACATGTGAGTGGAAGCTGCCCACGAATCGCATCCGCATCTCGCGGGCCAGTTCGCGCCGGCGATTGGCGAGCCGGGCGAGTGTGGGCCAGTCCTTGAAAGTGACGGCGGTGCGGGTCTTGATGCCTCCCCGGTAGAAGCATGAACGGCGCACCGTCAGTCGGCCGTCACGGTCGAGGCTGCCGAAGAGGAAACCGTATGTTTCCTTCTTGAAGCTTGCTTCATACCCTTCGCGGGCCAGCCGGCACAGCTCCCGAACGGCGGCCTCTTCGAACAGAATCGGGCTACGGAAGCGGACGACATAACGGCTGGCCGTGCGTCTCCGGTCTGCATCCTGCCGTTCGGCGTAGTCACGTGTCGGGCTCACGGGTCGATTCTACCAGTTCCGGGCCATGCCGCAAGTTGCATGTCTTGCCCTGATCCCGATGTCGCAAGCCGCGAAGACGCGAGATCGGACTAGACCGGACCTTGTCCTGCCGTACCCTTCAGTTTCGCGTCCTTCATTCGTGGCCATCTATCTTAGAATCAAGGGCGGCGGGTCGTGCTTGACCGGCGGAGCTTCGCAAGTAGAATCCACCATGGTAACGCAGTCGGCAATCCGTTTTTTACCTGCCGTGCCGCCCTCGGAGTGGGCGGTTTCGCTTTCAAGGCATCTTGCCATGTCTGAAGGGAGGCAGCAATGAACATCAAGGAATCCCTGACTTTCGACGACGTTCTTCTGGTTCCGCAGGAGTCGGGCGTGCTTCCGAACGAGGTCGACACCGAATCGTACTTCACCAGGGAGATAGCGCTGAAGCTTCCCCTGGTGAGCGCGGCGATGGATACGGTGACCGAGACGCGGATGGCGATTGCCATGGCCCAGTCCGGCGGTATCGGGGTCGTGCACAAGAATCTGTCGGTCGATGAGCAGGCGGCAATGGTCGCCAGGGTGAAGCGGGCCGAGTCGAGCATGATTGCCGAACCGATATCCATCACGCCGGACAAGACGATTGCCGAGGCGCGCGAGTTGATGGCGCAGTACGGGATTTCCGGCCTGCCGGTCGTAGATGCGAAGATGCGGCTGGTCGGCATCCTTACCAAGCGCGACCTCTTGTTCCAGGACGACTGGAAGGTCCCGGTATCCAAGGTGATGACGGCAGAAGGGCTCATCACCGCGCCCGAGGGCACGACGCTCCGGCGTGCGCGGGAGATACTGCGCAAGCACCGGGTCGAGAAGCTGCCGATAGTTGACCGCAGCCGCAGGCTCAAGGGCCTGATCACCACCAAGGACATTCTGAAGCGGGTCGAGAACCCGAATGCGACCCTTGACTCGAAGCGCCGGCTCAAGGTCTCGGCCGCGGTGGGCGTCGGACGCGACGCGCTTGCTCGCGCCGAGGCGCTGGTCAATGCCGAGGTCGACGCCATCGTCATTGATACGGCTCACGGGCACCAGGACAAGGTGGTTGAAGCTGCGCGCCAGCTCCGGCGCAAGTATCCGAAGCTACAGCTTGTTGCCGGGAACGTCGGCACGGCCGAAGGCGCATTGGCTCTGGCCGAGGCTGGGGCGGATGCGGTGAAGGTCGGGGTCGGGCCGGGCTCGATCTGCACGACCCGGATTGTAGCGGGCGTGGGCGTGCCGCAGTTGACCGCAGTGATGGAGTGCTCGGCCGCTTTGAAGGCAAGGCGAGTCCCGATAATCGCCGACGGCGGCGTTCGTTATTCCGGGGACGTGGCCAAGGCGCTGGCGGCAGGGGCCGGGACCGTGATGATGGGGAACCTGCTCGCCGGGACCGATGAGAGCCCGGGTGAGGACGTGTTGCTCGAAGGCCGGCGCTACAAGGTCTATCGCGGTATGGGTTCGCTCGATGCGATGAAGAAGGGCTCGGCCGACCGCTATTTCCAGGAAGGGTCGGCCAAGCTCGTGCCCGAAGGCATTGTCGGCCGGGTGCCTTACCGGGGTAGCGCCCGTGAGGTGCTGTTCCAGCTCGACGGCGGCGTGCGGGCGGCGATGGGGTTCTGCGGGGCCAGCACTATCCCTGAGTTCCGGCGCAAGGCGAAGTTCGTGAAGATTACCGGCGCGGGGTTGCGCGAGAGCCACCCGCACGACGTGACCATCACCAAGGAAGCGCCGAACTACGAGGCGCCGGAGGGCCAGGAATAGTACCGACACGACCGATAGGACCCATGCCACAAGCGAGCGGGGCGGCCGGAAGGCCGCCCGCCTGATTTTGGGCCTTGACAGCGGTTGAATAGGCTCTACAATCACGACGTCTCTGGGGCATGCGATGGCGAAGACCTCGCAGATCCGGAGCTGGACCGACAGCCTCGGATTGCATGACCCCGATTGAGGCGACCGGTGGGCGTAGCTGGCGCGGCCCCGCTAATCGGGACCCGGCGTGACCGCAACACCTGCCGGAAGTAAGGGACCGGGAAGGGCCCGAGTTCGGAGGCTTGGATGCTGAACAGAATCGTACCTGCAGTCCTGACCATTGTACTGTGCGCGACCCTCGCACTGGGCGGCGAGCAGTTCGCGGTGAGCAAGTCCGGCGTGTGCCTGGCCGGCCCCGTGTCCACGCTGGATGATTCGGTCGCGATAATCAGGCCGGGAGCGAACGAGTCACCGGGGAACGTACCGGTGGTGATCATGCTTACCAACGTAGGAGACGTGGCGGCTTTGGTGCCGCGTCTCGACGTGACGATAAAACCGAGTGGATATGCGGACAACAAGCAGAACATATCGGTTCCGGTGGGTGTGCCCGCGACGCTAACAATGACTGCCTGGACTGCTCCTGCCAGCGGCACGGAGACCTGCATGGCGTGGATCACCGATCCTGCGGATGCCAACCACACGAACGATACAGTCGTCCTGCTTGTACATTGCGGGCTCCCGGGCTTGTCCGGAGAGGTCGGAATGCCCCCGAGTCGGTCGGCGAGTTTGCTCACAAGCAGCATCGCGCACACCCGGTGCGGAGTGAACCACGTTGGACTCGCGAATGTCACTCTCTATGACATCAGGGGACGGGTGGCGGCCAGGTATTCCCTGGGGGTGAAGGAGTCTTCGCTGGATCTGCGTTCTCTTAGCGCGGGAGTCTACCTGGTGCGGTTGGGTGACGGCCGGTCTGCGGTAACGCAGAAGCTCGTGGTTCAGCGCTGACGCGAGGAATAGGACCGACAGAACATACTGAAAAGGGCGGGGCGGCTGGAAGGCCGCCCCGCTGACTTAGAACCTGTCTCTCAGGACGCTGGCGCAGCGGCGATGAGGCCTTCCTTCATCATCCACTGTGTCGTCTCGCGGGCCGCTTTGATGGTCGCAGTGGACTTCTTCAGGAGTTCTTCGCGGGTCATCGTGAGGCGGGCGACGCCCTGCTCAATGGCCTTCATACCGACGGCAGTGGCTTCACGTGGGAAGACTTCCCAGTCGTCCATGGTCGGGACGATGTAATCCGCGCGCAGGCCGCGGTCCTCGGCGACTTTGGCCAGCTCAAGCGCGGCCGCGATGCACATCTCGTCGGTGATGGTCTTGGCCTGAACGTCGAGCGTGCCGCGGAAGATGCCAGGGAACCCGATGGAGTTGTTGACCTGGTTGGGGAAGTCGGAGCGGCCGGTCGCGACTACGCGCGCGCCTGCCTCAATCGCATCCCACGGCCAGATTTCGGGGATCGGGTTGGCGCAGACGAAGATGACCGGGTCCTTGGCCATGCTCTTGATCCATTCCGGTTTCACAGTGTCCGGCCCCGGCTTGGAGAGCGCGATGAGCACGTCGGCGCCCTTCATCGCGTCGACGATTGTGCCTTTGACGTTCTCGGCGTTCGATATCTCGGCCATGTGCCACTTCTCCTTGAACTCCTGCTGGAGCTCGGCCCTGCCTTTGTGCAGGGTGCCCTTGGAGTCGCACATGATGATGTTGGCCGGGGTCACGCCGCCCGTGATGCAGACCCGGGCGATGGCGATGTTCGCGGCCCCGGCGCCGAGCATCGCGACCTTCACCTTCTTGATATCCTTGCCCACGAACTTGAGCGCGTTGACGAGCCCGGCGTAGGTGACGGCGGCCGTGCCCTGTTGGTCGTCATGCCAGACCGGGACGTTCATCTCGGCGCGCAGGGTGTCGAGAATGCGGAAGCACTTGGGCTGGGAGATGTCTTCGAGGTTGAACCCGCCGAACGACGGCTCGAGCAGCTTGGCGGTACGGATGAACTCGTCCGGGTCTTTGGTGCGGAGAGCGATGGGCACGCAATCCACGCCGCCGAGGTACTTGAACAGGATGGCCTTGCCTTCCATCACCGGCATCGAGGCCTCGGGTCCGATGTCGCCCAAACCCAGCACGCGAGTTCCGTCGGTCAGGACGCAGATGGTGTTGGCGCGGTTGGTGTGCTCGAATGACTTCTCAGGATGCGCCTGGATGTCTTTGCAGGGCGCGGCCACGCCGGGCGTGTACCAGATGGCGAAGTCGTTGAAGTCGCGGATGCAGCATTTGGGTACGACCTGGTACTTGCCCTTGTAGAAGGGATGCAGCAGCATCGCGTCGGCTGCGGGTTTCCTGGCCTTGGCGACGAGCTGGTCGATCTCAGCCTGAGAGAGTTTCTTCATGAGTTTCTTCCTCGGCTGAGTTCACTTGGCGACCGGACCGATGGGCAGCACGGTTCGGCCGTAGACCTCGTTCAATACCTCGGCCACGGACAGGTACACAGCGCTCAGGCCGCAGGCGATGCCTTCGATGCCCGTAACCGTGCCTATTGCCGCTGAACCGGTGATATCGCGGATTGCGAGCAGCCAGAACAGGAGCGTCAGCGAGCCGAAGATAACCTGCAGGCCGCGGTTCAGTTTGAGGGTGCCGATAAACATGAAGAACGTGAAGAATCCCCAGGCGATGAAATAGGCAATCATTCCGCCGTTGGAGTCGGCCGGCAGCCCCATCTTGCCCATCACGATGAGCCCGACCAGGCTCAGCCAGAACAGGCCGTACGAGGTGAACGCCACCGAGCCGAAGGTGTTGCCCTTGCGGAATTCCATCACGCCGGCGATGACCTGAGCAATGCCGCCGTAGAAGATTCCCATGGCCAATATCATCGTGCCGAGCGGGAATAACCCGGAGTTGTGCAGGTTCAGAAGGACCGTGGTCATTCCGAACGCCATCAGTCCGAGCGGTGCGGGATTAGAGAGTTTCTCTTCCATGTGCTGTGCCTCCTACGCAAAGATCAAGGTCGAGGCCAAGGTCAAGAAGACGGAACGTTCCGAGTCTCAACCTCAACCTCGACCTCAACCTGTCCTTTATTCGTCCAGCGTCGAAACGTCGCCGACGTCCTTGCCCAGGGCCTCGGCCTTGAGCAGCCGGCGCATGATCTTGCCCGAGCGGGTCTTGGGCAGCTTGTCCCGGAACTCGATGGAGTCGGGCCGGGCGATGGGCCCGATTTCGGTCGAGACCCACTTCTTGAGCTCTTCCTTGAGCGCGTCCGTCTTCTCGAAGCCAACCTTCAGGGAGACGTACGCCTTCGGAACGTCGCCCTTGATCGGGTCGGGTACGCCAATCACGGCTGCCTCGGCAACCGCGGCGTGGGCGACCAGCGCCGATTCGATCTCCGCGGTGCCGAGCCGGTGCCCGGCGACGTTGAGTACCTCGTCGGCACGCCCGCGGAACCAGAAGTAGCCGTCCGCGTCTTTCGTGCAGGAGTCGCCCATCAGGTACTTGCCCGGGAAACGAGACCAGTAGGCATCCTTGTAACGCGCCGGGTCCTTATACAGCGTGCGGAGCATCGCCGGCCATGGCTTCAGCAACACGCCGAAACCGTTCTCCATCGGCTTGATCGGATTGCCTTCGCCCGTAACCACGTCGGCGAGAATGCCGGGCAGCGGACGGGTGGCGGTGCCGGCTTTCAGCGGTGTGATGGGGAGCGGCGCTATCATGAAGTTGCCGGTCTCGGTCTGCCACCAGGTGTCCATGATCGGCAGCTTGTCCGCGCCGATGTTCTTGCGGTACCAGCGCCATGCCTCCGGGTTGATCGGCTCGCCGACCGACCCGAGCAGGCGGAGGGTCGAGAGGTCGTGCTTCTTCGGGTATTCCTCGCCGAAGCGCATGAACATCCTGATCGCAGTCGGCGACGTGTAGAGAATCGTGACCTTCTCGCGGGCGATTATCGACCACCAGCGGTCCGGGGCCGGGAAGTCGGGCGCGCCTTCGTACAGCACCGAGGTGCAGCCGAGTAACAGCGGCGCGTAGACGATGTAGGAGTGGCCGGTGACCCAGCCGACGTCGGCCGCGCACCAGAAGACGTCCTTCTCGGGTTTGATGTCGAAGACGAACTTGAGCGTCGAGGACGTTCCGACCGCGTAGCCGCCGTGGATGTGGACGATGCCCTTGGGTTTGCCGGTCGTGCCCGACGTGTAGAGCATGAACAGGGGAGATTCGGGGTCGAGTTGTTCGGTCGGGCACTCGTCGAGCTCGTTCGCGGTGAGGTCGTGCCACCAGAGGTCGCGGCCCGGCTTCATCGTTACCGGGTTGCCGGCGCGTTTGTAGACGATGACGTTCTTGATTGACGGGCAGTCGACCAGACCCGGGTCGGCGTTGCCCTTCAGGTTGACCACCTTGCCGCGGCGGTAGCCGCCGTCCGTGGTGATCAGTACCTTGGCTTCGCAGTCGTTGATGCGGTCGCGCAGCGAAGTGGAGGAGAAGCCTGAGAACACCACCGAGTGGATGGCGCCCAATTTCGCGCAGGCGAGCATCGCGATGGGACACTGAGGGATCATCGGCATGAAGACCATGACCCGGTCGCCCTTCACGACGCCGAGCTTCTTCATCGCGTTCGCCAGCTTGTTGACTTCCTTGTAAAGCATGGCGTAGGTCCAACGCTCGACCTTCTGGTCGGTTGGCTCAGGCTCGTAGATGTACGCGACGCGGTCGCCCAGGCCGGCCTTGATGTGGCGGTCGAGGCAGTTGTGGACGATGTTGAACTTGCCGTCCGCGAACCACTTGAAGAACGGGGCGTCGGAGTCGTCCAGGACCTTGGTGTAGGGCTTGAACCACTCGAGCTCCTTGGCTTGCTCGCCCCAGTACCAGTCGTGGTCTTCGGCGCGCTTGAGGAGCGCGTCCAGATCCGCGATCCCGTGTTTCTTCATGAAGGCCATGATGTTGGAGTTCTCGACCAACTCCTTCGGGGGCTGGAATACCTGCTCTTCGGCCATTGCTGATTCCTCCTTTGGAGAATCGCTGTTAAGAATAGATTATGTCCTACGAAACCGGCCGGCGGAAACCGTGGCGGACCCGGGCCTCTGCCGGAGGGTCAGTATATTAGAGAAGGCACGGGTGTCAAGCAAGCAGCGGGCGACCGCACGGCCGCTTGTCCATGGTCAGCGGGCGGCGGCAGTGGTTTGACACGGGCAGACGTTGGCCCAAACTGAATTCATGAGATTCCTCGTTGGCTTCCTCATTGTTGCGACCGCGGTGAGCACGTTTGCGTTCGGACAGGTTGAAAGCCTGCCGCCGCCCGTGGTTCACGGTAGCTCATTTGAGATCATCTCCAATAGCCGCTACTCATCGCACTCGGGGTTCACCAGCTCTTTGTCCGATACCGTGCTGTCTAACGTGCTGTGGGCGATGAGCCGGGTACCGTCGTTCGGCAGCAGCTATCGTGAAATCTACGTCGCGACGCCGTCCAATGTCTATCTCTACGATACGGTTGCGCACGTCCTGAACGTGTACCTTGCCGGCAACCATCGCTACAGCTCCAATTCGGCTTTTGAGGTCGGCATTGCGGTCGAACGCAATGAGGAGGCGGGGCTGGCAGCCCAGGCCGGGCTCCTGGCCGGTGATGCGTTCTGGAGCCGGGGCAGCGGGATTGTGGCTTCCTGTCCGATGGCGTTCGCGGCTAGCTACGCTGACACTGCCTGGCACCCGAACCATACCATCAATCTGGTTGATGTGTTCGGTCATGTGTCGGTGACCGGGCTGACCGATTCCTGCGTGGCCGTCTCGTCGGACTCAACGCTGCCCAAACCCGCGACTGACGGGTCCGACACGTTCGAGTTGCTCGTTGGGAGCCTGGGTCAGGATTCGACATTCGACCCGGCCGCGTTGCCATTGCCGGCCGTCTCGCAGTTGCTTTGGGCCGGCTACGGGGTTACGCCTCACATGCCGACAGGCAAACGCGGCCTCACCGTTCCGTCGGCGGTCGCCAACTACTACCTGACCAGAAAGGTTTATTTGGTGCGCGACGTCGGCGTAGACCGCTACAACAACCGTCTGCCGCCCGGCACCGATCTGACGACGAGCGACCACAGGCTTGAGCAGGTGACTGCTGGCGACCGCCGCGACTCGCTTCGGTTGGCATGCCCCGGGATCCCGAAAGCGGCGCCGGTATACATTGTGGTCTGCGTCGCCGACACGACGAACTCGTGGCATTTACTGGAGGCCGGGTTCGCCGGGTTACAATACCTGATGCAAGCACATGCACTCGGCCTCCAGGGTCGGCTCACGGCTCCAATACAGCCGAACGAGCGGGCCGCGATCATCTCGGCCCTTGGGCTCCAGTCGACTGACCTACCAGTCGTGGTCTTCGCCGTTGGACGGCCGGTGTCCGCGGTTGAAGAGTCTGCGCGTCCTCTTAACACAAGACTCGAAGCCATCATGCTCAGGGGAGGGTTACTGCTGAGAGTCAGGCTGGTGCAATCCGAACCGGTTCGGCTGGCAATCTACGACCCCACCGGAAGACTGGTTCGGAACTGGTGGGCGGCTCGGCTTTCAGCCGGCGAGCACAGCTTCCAGTGGGATGGAAAGAGCGACGGCAGGCGCAGCCTGCGGTCCGGGACCTACTTCTGCTGTCTTACCACCGGCGCGTCAGTCCACCTGACCGCCCGCCTCGGCTTGCTCCACTAGGTCCGACGGCCGGCTGCGATCGGACGGCCGAGTGACGCGCCCTGGCTACTTCGTGCCGAACAGCTGGTAGTCGATGAACTCGTCGAGGAGCAGTCCACCCAGCCTCTGTCGGTACTGCTCACTGGACTGCTCATTCACGCTGTCACCGACAAAGAGTGAGTCCGTGTTTTGCCGCGCCTGGGCGATGCGTTGTCCGGCGACAGAAGGTGAGCCGACAGTAGCCTTGGAAAAGAGGCTGTCGGCGGTGGTCGCATTGCCCTGAAAGAGCCAAGCGATGCCCGCGAGCCAGTTTGCGAAGCTCCCGGTTTGTTCACTGGTGTCAACCTGCTGCGTCTTGGCGATGTCCTTCAACGCGAGGCCCAAGCTGTCCATTCTCAGATAGGCACACGCACGCAGTTCATAGGGTAGGCTCTTGTGAGGATACTGCTCGATGTAACTGGTGAAGGTCTTGACCGCCAACCCGTACTCGTCCCTTCTGAGATGTTCCTTCCCGACGCTCATTGCCTGCGCGGCGGCCAGCGCAGGTGAGAGCATCAGTACCAAGGTAGCCAAGGCAGTCCACTTACGTGTCATGCAACCTCCTAGGCGAAAACGTTCACGTTCCGGTTTGTCCGTCGTCGCGGTTCTTCCACCGGATTCTCAACGGACGTGCTGCCGCCCGTGCGCCATCACAGCGTCACGAGCACCGCTGCCGTATGTTCCTTCGGTCGGTAAGGCAGTAAGGCTATTCTACGTGCCCGTCTGCGCCTGTCAAGCTCAATCGCTGTTGCCTCAATCGCTGTTGCCAAGTGGCTTGCCGGAATCAGCCTCTGGCAGGGCTCGGACCATCGCGAGGATTGCAGTCGTGCCGCGTGCCATCCGGTTTGTTCGAGGTGATTCAATGGTCGATTTCGTGCTGCACTCCGGTTCGCGTAGCTCACCACGTCGCAGATCAGTGGCTGCAGAGGTCGGCGGATGTTTGGCGTTCTGCCGGTTCGGTTTGAGGAAAGTGGCCGTGTTGGCAGGTTCGACACGATGGTGGCTTGCTTCGATTCTCGATGCGCACTTCTGGTCAGTTTTGTTGTGCGGGCGGCGGTCATCAGGGTTTGTGCCCGTCAAGGGTTTTTTCACTTGACTTTCCGCGTAAATCAGCTATAAATTACAGCTTACAGTCTGAACGATAAGTCAGTTTTTCTGATTTTGGCAACCACAGGAGGTCCGATTGGCTCGTATCGCGGGTATTGACCTGCCCGACAACAAAGCGATTCTCTACGCGCTGCCGCACATATATGGCATCGGCAGCTGTACGGCGCGCAGGATTCTGGCCGCGGCCGGGATCGATCCCACGCGTCGCACCAAGGATCTGAGTGACGACGAGGTGGCCGCCATCCGTAAGGAAATCGACGGTGGCTACAAAGTGGAGGGCGAGTTGCGGGCAGAGGTCTCCGGCAACATCAAACGCTACATCGAGATCGGCAGCTACCGCGGCGACAGACATCGGAAGCGCCTGCCGGTACGCGGTCAGCGGACTCGGACGAACGCGCGGACGCGCAAAGGGCCGCGCAAGACGACCGGCGTCATCAAGGTAAAGGCAGCGCCGGCAGCTCCGGCTGCGAAGCCGGCGGCCGGAGGTAAGGCGTAATGGCGCGCAAGTCAATCCGCAAGAAAGTCCCACTTCTGTGTGTCGCCCACGTCAATACCAGTTTCAACAACACGATTGTGACGATTGCCGACCCGACCGGCGCGGTTGTTTCCTGGTCCAGCTCGGGCAGGGTAGGTTTCAAGGGTTCGAAGAAGGGGACGCCGTTCGCTGCCGGCCTCTGTGCGGAGGCGGCTGCCAAGGAAGCGGGTTCACTGGGAGTGAAGCGGCTTGAGGTCCTGGTGAGCGGCGCGGGACCGGGCCGAGAGTCGGCAATCCGGTCACTGCAGAACGCCGGCCTGGACATCGTCTCAATCCGCGACATAACACCGATTCCGCACAACGGCTGCCGAGCGCCAAAGCAGCGCCGCGTGTAGCGGGGAACGAGGAAAGATGGCAAGATACATCGGACCGAAGTGTAAACGTTGCCGAAGAAACCGTGAGAAGCTGTTCCTGCGCGGAGAGAAGTGCCTGTCCGACAAGTGCATCCTGATGAAGCGCGGGGAGATGCCTGAGGTACGGGGACGGCGGCGGGTGTCCGCATACTCAATCCAGCTACGGGAGAAACAGAAGCTAAGGGTAATGTATGGCATACTCGAAACGCAGTTCCACAACTACTTCACCAAGGCGGCGAAGAGCAAGAACACCGCGGCGGCGCTCGTCATTCTGCTGGAGCGGCGGCTCGACAACGTGGTGTTCCGGATGGGGTTCGCCAATTCCCGGAGCCAGGCGCGGCAGTTCGTACGTCATGGCCTGATTACGGTCAACGGCCGCAGGATCAGCATCCCGTCCTACCTGACCGATGCTGGCGATATCATCGGCGTAAAGGGGGAGAACGGCAAAAAGGTCATAAGCGCGATTCTCGCGAACAAGCAACAGCCGGGCATGTCGTGGCTGACGGTCGCTGCGGACCTCGGGGTCGGGACCGTAGTGCGCCAGCCGAGTCCGGACGACGTCAAGGATATTCCGTGTAACACTCAGTTGATCGTGGAGCTGTACTCGAAATGAAGCTTAGACCTTTCACATTGCCAGAGAAGCTCGATCTTGACAGTGGAACCGCAACCGACTCCTACGGTCGGTTCATTCTGGCGCCGCTGGAGAAAGGCTGGGGCGCGACGATGGGCAATTCGCTGCGTCGCGCACTGCTGTCTTCGGTCCAGGGCGCTGCCGTTACCGAGCTGCGGATCGACGGTGTGGCGCACGAGTTCTCGACGGTCGACGACGTGGTCGAGGACGTGACTGAGGTAGTACTCAACCTCAAGAAGCTCAGACTCAGGCTCTGGTCAGAGACGCCGAAGTTGTGTCACCTGCATGCCTCGGGCAAACGTGAGTTTCTGGCGCGGGACCTGACGGTGCCGCCGGAGATAGTCATTGCCAACCCGGACCAGCGCCTGCTCACCATCTCGGACAGCAAGCGGTCGCTCAACATGGAACTGCTGGTCGAGAACGGTCGCGGCTACGTCAAGGCAGAGCGTCTTAAGAAGAACCGGACCGCGCCGGAGACGACCGTTTTTCTGGACGCGTTCTTCTCGCCGGTGAAGCGGGTTAATTTCTGGGTCGAGTCGATGCGCGTGCTCGACCGGACCGATTTCGAACGGCTCGTGCTCGAGGTCTGGACCGACGGCACGGTCCGGCCGGACGAAGCTCTCATCCAGTCGGGTACGATTCTCAAGAATCACATGGCCGTGCTGGTGCCGGCGGAGAAGGAGCCGGAATTCATCGCCGAAGAGAAGCTCTACCAGGACCGGGATAAGCTGGTCGAGCTCCTGAATCAGAGTATTGAGGAACTCGAGCTATCCAACCGGGCACTCAACTGCCTGATGAAGGGACGTTCGAAGACATCCGGTGAGCGGATTTCCATCCGGACGATCGGCGACCTCGTGCAGCGGAGCGAGAAGGACATGCTCGACACCGAGAACTTCGGCCGCAAGTCACTTGAGGAATTGAAGAAGGTGCTCGAGGACGTCGGCTTGTCCCTCGGGATGGATGTTTCCGGTCTGCCGCTGGTTGAGCGCGAGCCGGAAAAGGAAAAGGAGTAGTCTTGCGCCACGGAGACAAGGCGAAGAAGCTCGGCCGGACCGCCCAGCACCGCAAGGCGCTGATGCGCAACCTGGTGACCGCGCTGCTGGAGCATGAGCGGATAACGACAACACTGGCCAAGGCCAAAGAAGCGCGGCGCTACGCTGACCGCGTAGTCGCGCAGTCGCTCGGCAACACGGTCGCCGCGCGACGCGAGGTCGGCCGTTTCGTATCGGACAAGACAGTTCTGAAGAAGTTGTTCGACGTCATCGCGCCGCGGTTCGCGGGCCGCCCCGGTGGTTTCACCCGCGTGCTCCGGCTGGGGCCGCGTGAGGGTGATGCGGCCGAAATGGCTATGCTCGAACTGGTCATCCGTGAGGAACGGCACCACGAGAAGAAGGCCAGGGCGGCCGTGGAAAAACAGCGGGGCGGCAGGAAGACAAAACCGGACAAGAAGGCGGACGACAAGTCCAAGGCTCGCGACGAATCCGAAGAGTAGCGGGCCGATGCTTCGGTGCCTGGTCCGGTCGAAAATCCAGCGACTGACGGTCACTGACAAGAACCTCAAGTACGACGGCAGCCTGGAGCTTGACTCCAGGCTGCTGCTTGCAGCCGACATCGTGCCGGGTGAACTCGTGCAGGTGGTCAACGTCAACAACGGTTGCCGCTTCGAGACCTACGTCATCCCGGCGCGGGCGGGTTCCGGAGCATGCGTGCTCAATGGCGCTGCGGCCCGGAAGGGCGAGGTCGGCGACGAGGTGATAGTTATGGCCCTGGCCTGGATCGCCGACGCCGAGTCACGCCAGCACCGAGTGGCTTGCGTCAACGTCGACCATCGCAATCGCATCAAGAAAAGTGACCGCAATAGTCCTCGCAGCGGGTAAGAGCAAGCGAATGGGGACGCCGGTCCCCAAGGTGCTCCTGCCACTCGACGGACGTCCGTTGCTGGGACATGTTCTGGACTCAGCCCGCGCAGCCGGAATCTCGCGCATGATAGTGGTTGTCGGTACTCAGAAGGAGCAGGTCATGGCTGCGTTCGACCAGGCTGGCGTCGAATTCGTGGTGCAGGGCGGGCAGCGCGGCACGGCTGACGCAGTTCTCGCCTGTCGCGACCGACTGACCGACGACGAGGAGTGCGTGGTGCTCTGTGGCGACGCGCCCTTGATTCGGCCCGAGACAATCCAGAGGCTGGTGCGGGCTAGGCAGGCATCGGGCGCGGCGGTCGTCGTTTTCACGGCCCGGCTGGCAGATCCATTCGGTTACGGCCGGGTTGTCCGTGCCTCCGGTGATTCAATCGACCGGATCGTCGAGCAGCGGGATGCGTCTCCGGACATTCTGGCGATCAACGAGGTCAATTCGGGAGCCTATTCCTTTCGCTGGGGTGATGTCTTGCCAGCGCTGGAGAGAATCCGTCCGAGCGCCGTATCCGGCGAGTACTACCTCACCGATCTGGTTCGTGAGGTTCGGGCGGAGGGCGGGCAAGCGGTGGCGGTCCTGGCCGCAGATCCGGACGAGATGCTCGGGGCCAACACGCCGGACGAGCTGGCCGCGCTCGAACGGGGCCTTGTCGCGCGCCGGGAGCAAAGTGCGCGTTGAGCCGAGTATTGCCCTGGCTGGTGCTTGTCGTTCTGGTGCTGGCCATCGGAGCCTCGATCGCGTGGAGGGCTCTGCCGGAAGAAGAGGCTGAGCCGGATGTGAGATCGCTGAGGCTGGAAGTCGTCAACGGGAGCGGCACGCCGCGGGCAGGCCGGGCGGTGGCCGACGAGCTGCAGATGCGCGGGTTGGATGTCTACGCGGTCAGAACCGAGAGCCGGCGCGCAGCGCGGACCGCTGTCGTAGACCTGCGCGAGCACGACGGCAGAAACGCCAAGTCGGTCGCACGTGTGCTGTCGGTACAGCGGCACTGGCGGAAACTGCCCCTGGGACCGAGATACGCTCCTGATACGCGGGTCGAGATTGACTCGGCCCGCTACCTCGAGGTGCGGCTGGTGGTCGGTGACGACTACCGTATTTTCTTCCCAAACGTCGTTCCCCTGTACTGAAATGACGGCGGCAAGGCTGGCGAAGCGCGCGGCGACGATCATACTGGGGAAACTCGGCGAGGACGTCGTCGTGCTCGACCTGCGCGGCCGCTCGCCGCTCGCCGACTACTTCGTCATCGCGACGGCCAACTCGACAATCCACGCCCAGGCGATCGCCGACGAACTGGCGCAGGAGCTGAAACGCGACGGGGAGCGGACGCACCACGTCGAGGGCGTGGAAAATGGTGCGTGGATACTTCTTGACTATTTCAGCGTTGTCGTGCATATTTTCTGCGGTGAGACCCGCCAGTTTTTCGGTCTGGAACGGCTCTGGGGCGATGCTCCGTGCCAGACCTTCACCGATACGAATGGCAAGAACTAACTGGCCGCGTGCTCTGAGGCCCCGGCCGACAGGAGGTGCCGTTTGACCCTAACATCATTGCTTCGGCCTGATCGCATCAATCTTGACCTGAAAGCGAAGAAGAAGCCGGAGGCGCTGCGCGAGTTGGTGCAGATGATCCGGCAAGGCGACGATGCCGAACTGCTGCTGGCGACCCTGACCAAGCGCGAAGAACTTGGCTCGACCGGCATCGGCAAAGGAATCGCCATACCACATGGCCGCTCGCTCCTGATCGACAAGCTGGAAATGGCCGTAGGTCGGTCGACCAAGGGCGTCGACTACGACTCGATCGACCACAAGGCGGCCCACCTCTTTTTCCTCATCATGGCACCGCCCCAGGACCCGGGCAACCAGTACCTCATCACGCTGGGTCGGGTGGCGATGGTCTGCCAGGAACTGACCAAGAAGAAACGTCTGTTCGATCCTCAGACTCCGGAAGAGCTGATCGAGCTGGTGCGCAGCCTCGAGGAGAAGATCCGATGAACGCCAAGGTCGAGACTCTGCGCTCGCTTGAGGAGTTCGACCATATCCTGCGTGACATCGAAACCGCCGACTACCAGGCAGTGGGATTTCAGTCAGTCAAGGCCTCCGACGATTTCATCAAGACTGCTGAGCGCGAGCGCGAGAAGCTGACCAGGAAGGTTGACCCCAAGCTGCTGGCGATGTACGAGCGGATCATGAAGCGGTACGGAGGCAGGGTTGTCGTCCAAGTCATCCGCGAGTTCTGCGGCGGCTGCTACGTCAAGTTGCCGTCAGAGCTGGCGTCCCGCTGCCGTACCGATCTCGTCAGCTGTCCGAACTGCGGTCGGTTCCTCTACTACGTAAAGTAGACCCTGGGCCGAAGGTGGGCGGTCCATGGTCGCCAGCGCAGTAGTTCTCGCTCTCGCTCTTTCCGCCTTCGAGTTCCCCGGCTGTGCCGGCCGGGCGTCGGGGATGCTCGCCGGCGCAGCGGTAGCTGACGGGCAACACGCCTTTTTCCTGAATCCCGCACTAATTGCGGCCGACAGCCGATACCAGGCCGGCGCCTGCTGTTCTCGGCCGTATGACCTTCCGGGTCTGTCCTGGGGCAGAGTCTCTGGAAACTGGAGCTCGGAGTTGGTCGCGGCCGGGGTTGGTTTCTCAGCGCTCCGGCTTGGTCAGTACGGCGAACAGGATGCGCAGGTCGTTGTCGGTGGCGCGCCCATGCGTTCGCTGTCCGTGGGCCTCGGCATCCACGCGCTCATCGTCAGTGACGCTCCGGACTACAGTGACATCGTGCCCGCGTTCGATGCCGGCGTTTGCTGGCGGTCCGGTCGTGTCCGAGTCGGCGCAGCCGGGCTTCGGCTCAATTCTCCTCGCTGGCGCGACGGTACCGAGCTGCCGTCGCGGATAGTGCTGGCCGGTTCGTGGCACCCGGTCGACGAAGTGCTGCTGGCCACGGACCTCAGCCGTCAGCAAGGTGAGGACGATGTGACATTCGGCGCCGAGTTCCGGCCGGTTCCGCAGTTCGGGCTGAGAATGGGAATCGGGGTCGCGCCGCTCCGGTATGCGGCCGGACTGGGGGCGACGGTCGGACCAGTAGGGTTTGAGTACGCATATCAATTCCATCCGCAACTGAAGGAAACGCATATCCTCGGTCTGCGTGCAGCATGGCGCTAGCCCTGCTGCTTCTTCTCGGGCAATTCGGTTCCGGGCTGTTCCCTGAGTCACCGACAACCGAGGGCGACCTGGCGTTGCAGGAGCAGGTCGAGCGGGTGCTGGAAAGACAGATTGACATCAACCGTGCTACACCTCACAGGCTGCTTGCGATTCCGTGGCTCAGCCCTGCTCTCGCCTACAGCATCGTCGCGGTTCGGGATTCGCTGGGCAGGTTCGGCACAGTCGAGCAACTGCAGCAGGTGCCGGGAATGACCGCTGAGACATACGAGTCGATTCGGCCGTTCCTCCGCATCGGTAGCAACCGGCGGGCGTTGACTGGCAGCATTGTTTCAAGAGTCAGCACTGACTCGGTCGGTGGCGGTGGCGCCGGCCTCAGGCTTCGCAATCGGCTCGATCTCCGCTCCGGCAGACTGCGGGTCGCGGCGCTGACCGACAAGGGCAAGGGAGAGTCGAGTGCGTTCGATTTCGCCAGCGCCGGTGCCGAATTCCCCGTGGGCCGGGCGCGAATCACGCTCGGGGACTTCACCACCGGCTTTGGCGATGGTCTGGTCTTCAGCGCTCCGACCTGGCGCAGCAGCCTGCTTGATGGGACAGATCAGGAGGTCGGGAACGTCAGGCTGGTAAGGTCGGCCGTGGAGGCTTCCTACCTGCGCGGCGGCGCGGCAGACCTCCGGGCGGGCGAGTGGAGCGCGTGCCTGCTCGGTTCGTATGCGGGCCGGGACGCACGGCTCAACGAAGACGGCACGGTTCAGCGTCTCGTCGGCACGGGCGCCCACGACGATTCAGCTTCCATCGCGGGGCACAATGCGGTTCGAGAGGCGACCGCAGGACTCAGTGCGGCTTACCATGGAAACCGGGCCGGAGTCGGGTTTGTCGCAGAATACTCGAAGTACAGCCGGGAATTCGCGCCGGCCGATTCGACCGCGTCGCTTGTCGGAAGTGAGTTGTTCGCCGTCGGCCTGAATGGAGAATGCAGGCTCGGGCAGTACGAGTTGCGTGGTGAGATAGCGAGGTCCAGCGGGTCCGGCATGGCCGGCGCGTTCGAGCTTACCGGCGGCTGGCCGGACTTCGATGCTCGCGTTTCGCTGTGCGGGCACCAGGCCCGGTTCTTCGCGCCGCACGGCCGCTGGACGAGCCTGACCGACACTAAAGACCGCCTGGACGCATCAGGTCGGCTGGGCTGGCACCAAGCCGGTTCCAGCGTTTCCGTCAGCGGCAACACTTACCGAGACTTCGAACTCGACTCGGTACCGGCGCGGCTGGAGCTTCGTCTCGGACAGGAGCTTGGCGTCCTCGACCTGGCTCTTACCATGGGATACCGCTACGAAGCTGAGCAGGAACGCTACCGGACGACAAGAGCCGAAGTCGGCGCAAGACTCGGACGGGCAACGACCTCACGATTGATTCTCGATGACGTCTATCCCGAGAAGAGCACGTCGCGCGGCACGATAGCCGCGCTGCGGTTGACACAGGATCTGGGGCCCGCCGAACTAGTGCTTTCCGCCGGGCGCATCGCGGTTGATGGAACCGGAGTCACCATGTATCTGCACGAGCCGGGAGCCAGTGGCATCGGTTCATCCTTCAGCAGCAGCGCTTCATGCTGGCGCGTCGCTGGCGGCGGTGAGGCGCGCATTATCAGGTGGCTGCGGCTCGGACTGAAGGCGGGCTGTGCCTGGAAACCGCACCCTGTGCTCGACGCCGCCGCGCAGCTCGAACTCGTGTGTTCCTAGTCCGCATCCGCAATTCTGCATTCTGGTTTCTGGATTCTGAATTCTGGACTATCCGATTCCTCTGTCTATAGTCTCTAGTCAATCCCATGGTCGACTATCACATTCATCCCGACTTCTCACACGACGCACAGGGCTCGGTCGATGAGTTCTGCACAAGAGCTGCTGAGATTGGACTGGGTGAGATATGCTTCACTACGCACTACGAACCTGACCCGGCCCGCAGCAGCATCGAGCACGTCCGGGTGAATGGTGTCGCGCAGCCGGTCAATTCCGATTGGCCCGATTCCTACCTGGCCGCGATTCGGGGCGCCAGAACGAAGTTCGCCGACCTTGTAGTGCTGGCCGGCGTCGAGGTCGGGTACGAGCCCGGGCTTGAAGGTGTCATCGGCGACTTCCTCAGCCGGTTTCAGTTCGATTTCGTCCTGGGGTCAGTCCACTGCCTCGAGCACGTCGCCATCACCGCCGGAGACGAACTGGACCGATTCAAGCGCGAGCAATTGTCGCTTGGCCCCGAACACTTTGCGGAGAGCTACTTTCGCAATGTCCGGGCCGCGGCCGGGACGCAGCTCTTCGACTGCCTGGGTCATCTCGATATCTACCGCAAGTACATCAGGCCTCTGTTCGACAGCCGATTTGACCAGGCCGTCGACACGCGTCTGCCTTCGGTCCTCAAGTTCGTGGCCGAGTCCGGCACCGGCATGGAGGTCAACACCTCGGCCCTGCGGAGAGGCAACGCCGAACCCTACCCCGAGCTGCGCATCCTCAAGCTGGCGAGAAATGCCGGCGTCCGAGTCTTTACGACCGGCTCGGACGCCCACCGCCCGGCAGATCTGGGTATGGGTCTGGACATGGCGCTGCGGTCGCTGAACGACCTCGGCGTCGAGCCGGCGCGTTTCCGCCAGCGCCGAGTTATCAGCCCGGCCCAGCGTCGGCCGCGGGCGGCCAGCCGCCTGGGATTTCGGTCCGCCTGACGCCGCGGCTGATCCGCAATCCGCAATCCAGAAGCTGAAATCCCCGACGTGCTTGAGTTTGGGCTGGCCGTGGGCGCGGGGCTATGACCGAGTCACTCGGCGGAACTGGGGAGCGGCACGGAACTCATCAAGACCGATTGCTGTCCTTGGCCACTTGGCCGCAATCTCAGGCCCGGGTTGGAGTCGAGGTGAGCGTCCGTACATGCTGCAGCGTATGCTCGCAGACTCGCCTCCAGTCATTGGGCAGTCCGTTCCCGGCCATTCGGGCGAGACTGCCAAAGTCCAGGTACTCATAGTCCAGGACCCGGTTGCGGTATTCAGATACGATCTCGGTTAGTCGCTGCTGGAACAGCGTCGAACCGGCGTCGAGGTGGGTGACAATGGCGAGTCCGCTGGGTGGCGCCGGTACGACTCGGACGTCAAGGTCGGGGCGTTGCTCCCGCAGGCAGGTGACCGCCTTCCATACGTCGCCGCACCAGAAACCCGTCCTGCGTGACCGCGCGGCGACGAGCCGCGCGACCGGGAGGCAATCGTGGAGCAGAACGACGGTTCCGGGGTGAGACTGACGTTCGACATTCGCGAAGTCGTTCAGGGTCTGTTCGAACTGATGCAGGCCGTCGATGAACGCCAGATCGAGCCGCGCTGACTGGAAAGCGTCGAGCTGGTAATGCCGGCTGAAGAACTCGTCGCTTTCGAGTTCGTACACCCTTGCATGCGGTCCGAGCGGCGCCCGAATGGCAGGAGCCGGGTCGACGCCGACCGCCCGGGTGCGGGGCTTTGCCAGCGCCAGAGAAGCACCGCTACCGACGCCGATCTCCAGGTAGGTCTCTGGTTGCAGCGATTCGTGCAGATGCTCGAGCAGGGCCAGATAGCCATCGCCCGGCATGAGTATGTTGATCATGAGTTCGTAGGCTTCAGCCAGGCCCGGGGAAGTTGTCAAAGCCTTTCTGCAGCAGGCCAAAGCCGACTCGGGTTCGCCGTCGGTCAAAAGCCGCCTCCCCTGACGAATCCAGCGCCGCGCTCTGGGCGCCGTGAGCCTGCGACGGAGGCCGTGGACGGCTCGCTTCGGGGCGGTCAGTATCCTCAGCCGGTCAAATGCACTCAAATGGGATTCAGCACGCGGATGGGGAACCGGCGCGTCCGATAGCCGGCCTCGATACTGTCGACTGCAAACTGACGTCGAGTCGCCCGGTCCGCCAATCCGCAATCGACAATCTGGAATCTGAAATGGGTTGGCTCGTCACTCGCGCCTCATGGCAGCGCGGCGCGGCCCGATGCCGTCGCCGTGCTTCTGAATCCACTGTGCCGACGAAACTCCCGTACGACGTTCACCGAGGCTTGTCGTTGCATAGTGCCAGATAGGGGCGATTCGGCGCCGTCGAGTCCTTCATCGGCTGCGATGCATCCTTGTCGAAGCCCACGATGCCGTACTCGGTGACGCGCGGCCACGTGCCCGAGCGGTCGGTGTGGCCCAGGATGACAATGGTGCCGGGCTTGCCCTGCGGTGCGGACAGACGGCGGTACGGGCAGGCGCTGTCTTCCGTCGACGTGAACCGGTTCGCGCCTGCCGCAAGGCTGTCCGGGAAATAGAACAGGTCCACGCCATAGCGGTATGCGGCCTTGCTGTACACGTTCACCGGCACACGGCCGGCAACGGTCTTGCCGCGCCGGATGACCTGGTCGCGCGCCAGGAACTCCATGAACCGGCTCGAGTCCGAATCGAAGTCCGCCTTGTACGGGAAGGCTCCGCCGTTCTCGGTCGCCCATTCGTCGAGCGAACCCTGGATATTGTACATGTTGTACGATGTCGCGCCTGCGTCTCCGATGGGCGGGTTCGGCTGCATGCTGACGTCCGCGATGTAATTGACCACCAGCGCGGCCGTGATGAGTATCCCGAACCCACCGAGCACGGCGCCGACCCGCGCCCGCGTGCGGGACCGCGGCTCGTTACGCAGCGCGCGGATCGCTACCACGATGGCGGGGATGCCGGCGAGCAGACCGAACGGGAACACGGACAGAATCCCCAGGACCAGGCTGACGGTGCCGGCGGTGCGAGAGGGATTATCAGCGTCCATCAAATGTTACCGGCTGCGACATCACGAGCAGGATTCTAGGATTCGTGGGCTGAATGTCAAACCGACAGCGGACCGGCAACCGGTCCGGAGCATCCGCCTGGCCGAGTCCGGCCCTGCTTGTCCGCCAATCTGCAATCATCAATCTGCGGAAAGCTGTAAGCTGCTAGCTGATAGCTGTGGGCTCGTGTGCTTTCAGCGGGCAGAGCAGCTCGGGAAGCAATTCTCCGAGCAATTCGGAGAGCAACGGCCGGAGCTAACTCGGGAGCAACCCGGACAGGAACCCGCAGACTTACTCGGGCCGTAACGTTCCGACCAACCCGGAGAGGAACCGGTGGAGCAACCCGTAGACTAACCCTGAGAGCAAGTCGGAGGGCAACCCGTAGACCAACCCGTCGAATTCCGGTGGAGGTTCATCCGGGAATTGCGGTGCAGATAACCCTCCGAACGATGTACGAAGCAACGCTGTCTGTGACCTACTGAACGGTGTAGGGGGTGAGGGGGTGGATTTGTGAGCTACGGGCCTAAAGCCCTGCGCACCAAGTAGATAGCCCCGGCATCCGCCCCGGCGTCTTGTGTACGAAGAAGTATACAAGCCTGCCCAATCTCCAATCGACAATCGGCAATCCACAGCGCCAGATGCCCGCCCGTCTGTGCGAGCTGAGGGCTTGACTTTGTCAGCAGAGTGCCTAAGATACGGCGGTCTCTTTCATGAATCCTGAAGAGCGGGCGCGCGAGAAGATAGACGAGAAGCTCGAAGCCGCGGGCTGGGTTATCCAAGACCGCGTCTTGGTGGACCTCGGGGCCGGACCAGGCGTGGTCGTGCGCGAGTTCACACTCGACACGGGCGAGGCCGACTACGTCCTGTTCGTTGACCGCAAGGCCTGCGGCGTAATCGAAGCGAAGCCGGACGGGACGACGCTCTCCGGCGTCGCCGACCAGACCAGTCGCTACCAGTCCGGCGTGCCCGACGTTCTGCCGACCCACGAGCATGGCATGTGCTTCGCCTACGAGAGCACCGGCGTCGAGACGTTCTTCCGCGACCAGCGCGACAAGGACACCCGTTCGCGGCGCGTCTTCTCGTTCCACACGCCCGAGACCCTGCGCGGGTGGTTGGCCGAAGCCGACACGCTGCGCACGCGGCTGAAGGCGATGCCCCCGCTCCTCAAGCCCGGGCTTCGCAGCTGCCAGGTCGAAGCCATCACCAACCTTGAGAAGTCGTTCGCCGACACGCGGCCGCGCGCGCTCATCCAGATGGCCTCAGGCGGCGGCAAGACCTTCACCGCGGTCACGTTCAGCTACCGGCTCATCAAGCACGCCGGCGCCCGGCGCATCCTGTTCCTGGTCGACCGCAACAACCTCGGCCGCCAGACCCGGCGCGAGTTCCAGCAATACGCTACGCCCGACGACGGCCGCAAGTTCACCGAACTCTACAACGTCCAGCACCTGACCTCGAACACCTTTGACCCGGTCAGCCGCGTTTGCATCACGACCATCCAGCGGCTCTACTCGATGCTGCGCGGCGAGCCGGACCTCGACCCGGAGCTCGAAGAGAAGTCGATGTTCGACACTGCCGCGTTCGACGAGCGGCCCAAGGACGTCGCGTACAACCCGAACCTGCCCATCGAGACCTTTGACTTCGTCATCACCGACGAGTGCCACCGCTCCATCTACCACCTCTGGCGGCAGGTGCTCGAATACTTCGACGCCTTCGTCATCGGCCTGACCGCCACGCCCTCGAAGCAGACCTTCGGCTTCTTCAACCAGAACCTCGTGATGGAGTACAACCACGAGCGGGCCGTGGCCGACGGCGTCAACGTCGGGTACGACGTCTACCGCATCAAGACCGAAATCACGGACAAGGGCGGCAAGGTCGATGCCGGGTACCACGTCGACCGCCGCGACAAGCTCACCCGCAAGACCCGCTGGGAGCAACTCGACGATGACTTCGTCTACGACGGCAGGGAACTCGACCGTTCCGTCGTCGCGCCGGACCAGATACGCACCATCGTCCGTACCTTCAAAGCGAAGCTTCCGACCGAGCTCTTCCCCGGCCGCACCGAAGTGCCGAAGACGCTCATCTTCGCCAAGGACGACTCCCACGCCGAAGACATCGTCGGCATTGTGCGCGAGGAGTTCGGCCAGGGCAACGACTTCTGCAAGAAGATTACCTACCGCACGACCGGCGAGAAACCGGAAGACCTGATTGCGAGCTTCCGCAACTCCTTCAACCCGCGCATCGCGGTCACGGTGGACATGATTTCCACCGGCACCGATATCCGTCCGCTCGAATGCCTCATCTTCATGCGCGACACCAAGTCGAGTCTTTACTTCGACCAGATGAAGGGCCGGGGCATGCGCGTCATTGATCCGAACGAACTGCAGGCAGTGACACCCGACGCGAAGAGCAAGACCCGCTTCGTCATCGTGGACGCGGTCGGCGTGTTCGAATCGGACAAGACCCAGACGAGGTCGCTGGAGCGCAAGCGCACGGTGCCGTTCGACAAGCTGCTCGACGAAGTCGCGCTCGGACGTCACGACGAGGATACGGTCTCATCGCTTGCAGGACGTTCGGCGCGGCTCGACCGTCCGTCTCACGCATTTGACATCAAACCGCTGTCGTTCTAAGATGCGTACTGTGCGCGCGAGCCATCCCTCATCAGCGGAGATAGACTATCGTGCGCTGTTTGAGCGGCTCACTCGGCGATATGGCGGTGTTACCCCGCAGGCCCTTGAGAGCATACTCTGTCCGGTGCTGATTCCGATAAGGACCTTGGACAAGACCGTGATCAGGATGCCAAAACAGACTCACCACCGAGCTACATTCTCGATAGCGCTCGACGCCAATTGCGAGGACCTAATCGTCCCTGGTCGAACCGGGAAGTTCGTGCCCTGTTCATACCTGCAGGGTGGTGATTGGCGGGAGATCGCAAAGGGACGAATACTTCACGTGAACAGGAAAGCAGCGACGGCGGAGGGAGAGGTCTACTGCGGTGGCAAGAAAACGGATTTAGTCGCGGCGCTCGAAGTACTCACTCCGAGTGACTTCCTGGAGATAGACCAGTACGGGGCCGCAGCCAAGGTTCTGAGCGGTCTTGTCGAGTATTCCCTCGTGAGGGCGCTGAAGACCGGAGGCTATTCGATACGGCGTATGCCTGAGGACATGGCCAAGCACATCGGCAGCTACGCGTACTTTGACTTCGAGGTCGAGAAGGACGGGGTCACGAAGAAGGTTGAGGTCAAATCTCTGTGGGGGACAAACACGAAGTTCGCTCGTCTGATACACAGCCTGACTGCCGGGTACCCTACCAGTAGCTGCAAGTTTGACACGCAAGATTTCTTTGCAGTCAGCCTGTTCCTCCGGACCGGTGATATCCGCGACTTCGCGTTCGCCAGGTCAGTGCCCAAAGATGTCAGACCCTATGGTCTTCCGAGGGCTCAAAAATACCCAGCTCACGTGAACCAGAATCCGATCTGCGAGGTCGGTGACGGGACGTGGTTCGGTACGCTCGACGAGGTTTGGGATCTACCGTAGCGGTCACCTGACGCCAGCCAACTTCTAGTTCGTCCAGTTCTTCCAGGAACGACTTCCTCTCCGCGTCCAGTTGCTCCTCGCTCGTTGCGATTCTGCCCGCCTGCTCAGACAGGCTCGACAGATCATGTTCTCTGGCAGGGAGCAGTACGTCCAACAGGCATGCCTCGTCAATCGCAGGGTAAGCGATCCCCACGTTATGCTGCAGGAGTTGGGCTGCCACGAAGTCGGATTTCAGTAGAAAGGCCAGCACCAACGGGTGGATCGCCTTCGGTCGTAGTACGGCTAGGCCAGTAGTGCAGACATGGCCATCTTGTGACCTACCGACGACGCCCACCACGCGTCGCTCAGGCCGAACTGTTGAAACCAGCACGTCACCAGCTCGCACTAGCCGGCGGGCCCGACTCGGCGTTGACGACACGTCGACTTCCTTGCTGTGGACCACGCATGTACGCGGGTCTATGTCTGATATCTCTATGTAGTCGAAACGGTTTGTGCCCCAGCGCCGCGGGTCCGTTCTTTCGTCAACCAAGGAGGCCACGTCGGATACGCACACGTCGCCATCGACTAGGCTGGCAAGGCGGTTCTCCACCTCTGCCGTGAGCGACGCGTGGCGGTGGGCATCCCAACGGTCCGAGGACTCCGCACTCTCCATCCATCTTACGAAGACAGGCCTCGGACTGCATGTCGCAATTTCGTCCAGTATGCGTGGGAGCTCCCCATCGCCATGGACGACTTTCACACGCTGGTTCGCCTTCGTCGTTACTCCGAAGCCGATGTCCTGGCAGATCGCGAAGGCTGTCCTTGATGACTCGGCGTTTCCGCGCCTTCGCTTGCGAAGGTGGAGAATTGACGTTTTCGTGTTCGTGCCCGCTACACCGAACGTTACACTTGGAAGGGAAACTACAGCGCAGAGATCCACTGAACCGGCGATACCTCGGCGCAGGTCCTCGAACACCCCTTTGTTTGTGAGTATGCTGTCCGGGACGATGGCGACGAGTTGCCCTCCAGGTGCGAGCCAGTCGATGTATCGCTCCACGAAAAGCAACTCGGAATCTAGCCGGCTAGGCGAGTGGCGGGACCAATCCGTCGCGATCCTGTATTTCAACAGGTCATTGCCTTGAAACGAGGCGCCAAACGGCGGGTTTGTCATGATCAACCGCGCCTTGCCAACAAGCGACTCGGTGAGTCGAGCGTCGTCACCGCTGCGGGTGAGTGAGTTCGCCAAGTATAGGCGCGCCATTGGCAATCCAAACATAGCCATGTTCGTCAGTGCGAGCCTTATCATCCTCTCGCTCTTGTCGATGCCGACAATCACATGCTCAAGCATTCGCTTGAGCCACTCCGAACGGAGATTGGCATCCGTGACGCGTACCTCCATCCGTGAACGTAGGCTACGCACCATCTCGGCCAGAAACGACCCCACCCCGCATGCCGGGTCCAAGATGAGGCCAAAGTCTCTACAATGCGAGGGGTCGCACAGCGATGAGACTTCGGATTCCCCAAGTCCTCCCAAGGCGAGTGCAACCATGAAACGCACGACCTCGGGTGGAGTCAAGTACTGTCCGAGTTCCTTCTCGTCGATGAACGAGTCGGCCAAGAACTTGCCGAACACCTCATTCAGGACATCGACGCCATCGAAACTGAACGCCGCAGTCTGACGCAGCAGTGTCTCAAAGCAGCTAACCAATTCTAGGGCTAGAGATCCCTCCTGCGGCTTCAGCCTTAGCTCAAAATCCCTCATGTCAACCGCGTGAGCGAGCGATTCAGGCAGACTACGGAGCGTGACTCTGTCCACATACTCCTTGAGCGCAGCAGCCGGGTTAGCAGCACCATCTGCGAACAGACGGGTTGATATGCCCCCACTGCCCTCCTTGGTGCCTTGCACATGGGCAAAGAGCAGTTTGGACAACTCATCCAGCGCCTGTCCCCTTGAGGACAACTGACCCCTCTTGTGCAGTACTTCTCGTGTTGCCCTCAGAGTCCGGTCTACTGCCTCAATGATCACCTCGTGCCTCGGCGTCACGCGGTATTCCGTCGGACCCTCGCGACAGGTTTCAGACGAGGCCAGCAATTCGACATACATGCGTCGCAGTTTCACCTCGAACGCCGGACGTGGGCGCGACGTGCCCTTGATCCACCGCTGTACGGAAGCAGGAGAGGCCTTCAACTGCACGGCCAGTAGCTGTGGGTCACCTGCATGTGCGTCGAGGACAACCTTAAGGATACTCGCGATTGACTCGATGCACTTATGCTAGAGTCATTTTGGTTAATTGTCAACATCTTCTTACACGCCGTGTAAGATAGTGATTGCATTGCTGTCCGCGCCAGCGGTCGGGAACGTAGGGTGGCGGTTTAACACGAAGTTCCTCTGGCACAGGTCCCGAGCCGGGCATGACCATTTGCGACCCGGCATGCGGAACCGGCGGTTTCATCCTTGCCGCGCACAACTATCTTGCCGATACGAGCCGGTTCAAGCTGGACAAGAAGCAGAAGCAGGCCCTGCAGAAGGGTACGTTCTATGGCACGGACATCGTGGATTCGGTGGTCCGGCTGTGCGTGATGAACCTGATGCTTCACGGCATCGGCGGGGACGAGTCGGCGAGACGGTGCGCCGGAAGCTATTGGCCGAGTGCGACGTGCATACGCTGCTGCGGCTGCCGACGGGGCTATTCTACGCGCAGGGCGTGAAGGCGAACGTGCTCTTTTTCGACCGCAACCCCGGCCGGGACAAGCCGTGGACTAAAGAAGTCTGGATATACGACCTGCGCACGAACAAGCACTTCACCTTGAAGACCAGCCCGATGGGCGTGGAAGACCTCGCGGACTTCGTCGCGTGCTACAAGCCGGAGAACCGGCACCAGCGCAAGGAGACCGAGCGGTTCCACGCGTTCGCGTACGACGACCTGGTCGCGCGGGACAAGGCCAGCCTCGACATCTTCTGGCTCAAGGACGAGAGTCTGGAGGATACCGACAACCTGCCCGACCCCGACGTGCTTGCGACCGAGATTGCCGACAACCTCGAAGCCGCCCTGGAGCAGTTCAGAGGAATAGCGAAGGACTTGGAGGAGTGATGAAGCCGGCACTGCTGCGGGTGGTATACGACAAAACCCACGGCCACTGCCATTTCTGCGGGGACAAGGTTGTGCTGGAGAACTACGGCAAGAAGAGGAAGCCATACCCAGACGGGGCGTGGGAACTAGACCATGTCATCCAGCGCAAGAAGGGCGGAGCCAGCGAGGCCGATAACTATCTGCCCGCATGCAAGCAGTGCAACCATCTGCGCTGGCACCGGAATGGACGGGACCTTCGCAGGCTCATCCTTCTCGGTCTTGTCGCCCAAGACGAAATCAAGGCCGGTACGAAGCTCGGCGCTAAGATTCATGCCAAGTTCGAGATGCGCGAGGCCCAGAACAGGCGCCGTCGCGAGAAGCCCCGGTGACACACTAGGAGATTCCTGACGTAGCGCTGCCGAATGCAGCGAGTTACTAGTCAGGAGTGAGCAGTTAGGCACGAGCAATCCATTTCCGATTCCAGATTGTCGATTGTGGATTGGCGGACGTATTAGATCGTGTCCCGGCGAGCCCTCCGACGGGCTTTCGGCGCAGTTCCTGGCCGAGGCCTACCGGCGCTAGCCGGTCGCGTCGAGTGGCGGACGGTCTGCGGTATTCCCTGCAAAGAAGCGGTCGATGTCGGAGAGCTTGGTCGTCACGCGGACGCCTTTGGGCAGGGACTTGAGGAACGAGCCGCTGTAGTTGGCGGCGAGGATTCTCTTGTCGAGGACGCAGACTACACCGCGGTCGGTCGCAGTGCGGATGAGCCGGCCGAATCCCTGCCGGAATCGCAGGACGGCCGTGGGGAGTTGGTACGCCGTGAAAGGGCTGATGCTTTCGGCCTTGAGCTTCTCAGCAATCGCGGTGAGGCGCGGGTCGTCTGGGACCTCGAACGGCAACCGGCAGATGATGAGGCAGGAGAGAGCTTCGCCGGGAACGTCGATGCCCTGCCAGAAGGACTGGGTGGCGAACAGCACCGAGTGAGTGTCGTCGCGGAAGTCATCGAGCAGTTTGGACGGTGAGGTGTCACCCTGCAGGAGGTAGTTGTAACCGGTCTGGGGCATGAGTCCGTAGACCGAGTTCATCGAGTCGTAGCTGGTGAAGAGCACGAGGGCGCGTCCCATGCTGGCTTTGATGATGGCGGTGATGACGTCGGCGGCGGCGCGGTTGAAGTCTGCGGCGCTGGTCGGCGGGGGGAGATGGTCGGATACGTAGAGCAGGCTCTGGCTCGTGTAGTCAAAAGGCGAGTCAAGTGAAGCAGTCTCGAAGTCGTCGAGGCCGAGCCGGTCGGAGAGAAAGCTGAAGCTTGAGGCAACGGTCAGGGTCGCTGAGGTGAGAATGGTGCTTGAGTAGTGGTCGTAGACCGCGGCGCGGAGCATGGGTGCGACGTCGAGCGGAGCGGAGAGTAGCGAAAGGCGGCCCTGCGGACTCCGTTCGGCCCAGTGGACCGCGCCGTCCGGCTCGGGCACGCGGAAGCCCTCCAGCGCCAGAGCGGACTGACTGAGGCGGCGCGCCACGCCGGTCATCTCGGCGCTGAGAGCTTCGTCGTCCAGTTCGGGCGCGACTTCTTCGATGGCTTTGGCCAGCCGGGCGATGGCCTCGGCTGAAGGGCCGGAGTCGAGCGGGTCGCGAAAGCGCGAGCGCTGAGCTTCGGGGGCGAAGAGTGGTTCGACCTTGCGGAAGAACTGGTCTATGTCCAGCCGGGCCGCCGATGCCTCGGTCTGGATCGAGCGCCGGGCGGTGGAGCGAGGGCCGAGTGCTTGAACGAGTCCCGCGCCTTTGGACGAGGCAAGCCGGTCAAGCAGTGAGGTGAGGGCGTTCTCTGAAACCTGATTTCCGAAGTGCCTGACCGCCGCGTCTTCGATGCGGTGGGCCTCGTCGAGTATTATCGCGTCGGACTCGGGCAGGAGGTCGGCCTCGGCCGCGAGGTTGGCGAAGAGCAGCGAGTGGTTGACGATGAGAATGGATGAGTGGTCCCACGAGTCGCGCGCCCGGTGGTAGAAGCAGCCTTTGCGGAACGGGCACCTCTCCCGGCGGCACATGGCCGAGTCGCGGCAGATACGCGAGCCAAGACCTGAAGGTAGAGCATGGGGGTAGTCGAGGATGATGCCGGAATCGCTCTTGTCGGCCCAGTTGAAGAGCCTGTATGCAGCTTTGGCCTCGGCGGTGGTGTCAAACAGGCCGCGGGCGATCTGGGTGTCGAGGCGGAACTTGCAGACGTAGTTCTCCTGACCGAAGGCCACCGCCGCGACTACCGCCGCGGCGGAGTGACGATTGTCGAGTGACGAATGACGAGTGACGGAATCGTGGGACAGCAGTTTGGACAGGAGCGGGACGTCCTGGGAGATGAGCTGGGTCTGGAGCAGCCGAGTGTACGTGGACACGGTAACTCGCTTGTGGTTCTCCTTTGCCCAGAGCGCGGCCGGGACAAGGTACGCAAGGCTCTTGCCGACTCCGGTTCCGGCCTCAATGGCAAGCCTGCCGTGGTCGCTGAGCGCACGTTCGACTCTCCTGGCCATGTCGAGTTGCTGGGGACGATGCTCGTACCCGGAGAGAATGCGGCTGAGCGGGCCGTCGGGCGCGAAGTAGGATTCGGACAAGTTCATCCGCAGATTACGTAGCGCGGCCTCGGAGGCCGCAACCAAACCAGGAGTAACCGCAGATGTCGCAGATGACGCAGATGGCTCGGAGGGGACATCCACAGATTACGCAGATTCATGACAAGGATGGAACGGACAGATCAACCGCTAAGGACATGAAGGATGAAGGCGGAGGGATGAAGGATGAACGCGGATGGTCCGGCTTTCCTGGTTCAGCCTTTCCTGTTTCATCCCTGTCTTGGTCAATTCTCAGCTCGGTCTTTGCGTCTCGGGGCCGGGGAGGTCATACGAGCGGACGAAGGCTTCGTCGAAGTCGTATACGTCGTGGAAGTCCTCGACGTGGTCCTGCTCGGTCTTGGAGAGGAGACCGGCATCGACCAGATTGAAGACGATGGCACCGAAGTCGTCGGTGGTCCTGACGCCCCAGGAGTTCAGAACTGCCTTGGCCATCGGGCCGTAGTAGGTGAGCGCAAGGTCCTTGATGCCGTCCAAGAGCTCGCGGCCGGTAACGTGGCGGCGTTGCTCGAGCTTTGAGCAGGTGTGGCCCAGGGCATCGTGCACGAACGCGTAGGCCTCGGGTTTGTACCGAGGGTCTTTGGCGATGATTACGTCGAGCGGGTTCTCCATCTGCCGATTGTAGCGCGCGGAAGCACAAGCTCAAGCGCAAGCGGGGGGCAGCCATTAGTACGAGCTCAGATACTGACAGATTAGGAATTGGGAATTGGGATTTCCGGGAGTGAGGTGCCGATGGCTTCCTTGATTGTTCCCTCGCTCAGCCTATGATAACCGGCTATGGACAGTATTAGAACACACACCACGGTGCGCCGCTCATGTCGGCTCGGGCCTCACTGGGTAGCAGTCGAGTGGCGCGGCGGTAAGCTGTCAGGCATCTTTCTTGGCGTCAGAGGGCCGCGCGACGACAGTAAGCTGGCGAAGGATCTTGAACGAGTGCTGGACGGCGGCAGCGTGCCTGACTACCTGCAGGCGGAAACAAGTGGGCTGCGCGGGTTCAGGCGCAAGGTGCTCGATCGCTGCGCCCGCATCCCTTCGGGGCAGGTAATGACCTACGCCGAGCTGGCCGGTGCGGCGGGAAGTCCCAGGGGTGCGCGGGCAGCGGGACAGGTGATGGCAAACAACCCGTTCGCACTGCTCATACCCTGCCACCGAGTCGTGGGTTCGGACTACGCGCTGCACGGGTTCGGTGGCGGACTCGACATGAAAGAGTGGCTCCTGGCGCGGGAGGGCTGGCAGGTTGAGGGCATTGGGACGGGCCGAAGACTCAAGTCAAGAGCCAAAGGCCAAGAGCCAAGAGCCAAAACCGTGAGCCGGAAGCGCGTGGCGGAGAAGCTGGGTGGCTGAGGCTATTGAACGGCTTGTGGTCGGGCCGCTGGCAACCAACTGCTACATTCTGAAGTCGGGCGATGAGCTGGCTGTGGTTGACCCGGGCGGGGATGCCGAGATGATACTTGCCAAGACGAAGGAGCTTGGCGGGACCGTGAAGTACGTTATCGACACCCACGGGCACATCGACCACATCGCCGCCAACCGTGAGGTCATCGAGGCGACCGGGGCCGAGCTGCTGATCCATGAAAGAGATGCGAAACTGCTCGCCCATCCGGACGGTAATCTCTCCAGCCTCATGGGGATGAGTTTCACCTCGCCTGCGCCGAGCCGGCTGCTCAAGGATGGCGACAGGGTTGTCGTCGGCGAGGACGAAATGACGGTCATGCACACACCCGGCCACACACCGGGCGGCTTATGCCTGTTGGCCGCTGGCTATGCCTTTACCGGCGACACGCTGTTCGTTGATTCGATCGGCAGGGTCGACTTTCCTGGAGGGTCGGAAGCGCAGATGCAAGCGTCACTCAACCGGCTCCAGACAGTACTCAGGAAAGATACCGAGTTATACCCCGGGCACGGGGAGCCGGGAAGCTTCGGACGGGCGTTGCTCGTCAACCCGTTCCTCGGCGGCCTGGTTGTCGGATAGAAGGGAAGACGACTTGACTCAGGATGTAGGGGGCCGCCGGATTCGCGACTTGGTGGCTGACAGCCGGAAGAAGGAATCAACCGGCGTCGTCTGGGATGGCCGGGACGCAGCGGGCAGGGACGTGCCGGCAGGAGTGTATCTAGCGCTCGTCTCGACCGGCGGTCGCACCGACGAGACGATGGTGGTGAAGCTCAAGTGAGAGCAGGTTAAGGTCAAGGCTAAGGCCAAGGTGAAGAAGGGCGGGAATGCCGGTTCTTGACCTCAACCTTAACCTCAGCCTTTACCTACGTCTTGACTTCTCAAGGTAAAACGTCTATCTTCCTAGGCCGCTTCAGAGCACTTTTAAGGAGGACATATGCCTAAGTTAAGAGTCGGAATTATCGGTATCGGCAATTGCTGCAGCAGCCTTGTCCAGGGCGTGCACTACTATCGGAACGCGAAGCCCGGTGACTCAGTGCCGGGTATCATGCACGTGAACCTTGGCGGGTACAACATCAATGATATCGAGTTCACGGTCGCCATCGACATCGACAAGAACAAGGTCGGCAAGGATTTGTCGCAGGCGATATTCACCAAGCCGAACAACACTTTCAAGTTCACGGACGTGCCGAAGAGCGGCGTGAAAGTCCTGCGGGGCATGACCCACGACGGGCTCGGGCTTTACCTGTCGCAGATTATCGAGAAGGCGCCCGGGCCGACCGCGGACATCGTACGGGCGCTCAAGGAGACGAAGACCGACGTCGTCGTCAACTTCCTGCCGGTCGGAAGCGAGGAGGCGACTAAGTGGTACGTCGAGCAGATAATCAAGGCCGGGTGTGCATTCGTAAACGGCATACCCGTGTTCATTGCGTCGCAGAAGTACTGGAACAAGCGATTCAAGGCCGCGGGCCTGCCGGTGCTCGGCGATGACATCAAGTCGCAGGTCGGCGCGACTATCACCCATCGGATGCTGGTGTCACTCTTCAATGACCGCGGGGTGAAGCTGCTCAAGACGATGCAGCTTAACGTCGGCGGAAACACCGACTTCATGAACATGTTGGAGCGCGAGCGGCTGAAGTCCAAGAAGATTTCCAAGACCGGCGCGGTCACGTCGCTGCTGAAGTACGACATCGGCGCCGACAACATCCATGTCGGGCCGTCGGACTACGTGCCCTGGCTGCTTGACCGGAAGTGGTGCTACCTGCGGATGGAGGGCCAGACCTTTGGTGACGTGCCGCTGAACATCGAGTTGAAGATGGAGGTCTGGGACTCGCCCAACTCGGCCGGCGTGATGATCGACGCGATTCGATGCGCCAAGCTGGCACTCGACAACGGACTGTCCGGCAGCATCATCGATCCGTCATCGTATTTCTTCAAGACGCCGCCGGTCCAGTACCCGGACGACGAATGCCGGAACAAGACCGAGGCGTACATCAAGAAGTACGGCCCGAAGAGGAAGTGACCAGTTGCCAGTTCCTGATTCCCGGTTCCGGATTAGCAATTAGGAATTCCCGCATTGGCCGTTCGTGGTGCCCTGATAACCTTCGAAGGCGTCGAGGGTTCGGGCAAGTCCACTCAAGCCGAGAGGCTCGCGAAGCGGCTGTCGGAGCTTGCCGTTCCGTGCTTTGCGTCGCGCGAGCCCGGCGGGACGGATATCGGCGAATCCATCCGCAACATCCTGCTCGACCCGAAGAACAAGGACATGCATGGTCTGACCGAGTTGTTCCTATATCTTGCGAGCCGGAATCAGTTGGTGCGAGACAGGGTTCTGCCCGCGCTTAAGGAAGGCAGAACCGTGATTCTCGACCGGTTCGGGGATTCTTCGATAGCCTATCAGGGCTTCGGTCGCGGACTGGGTGAGAAGCTGGTCGCGCGACTGAACAAACTGGCAACTGCCGACCTCAGACCTGATCTCTCGCTGCTGGTCGACGTGCCGGTAGATGTCGGGCAGCGCAGGAAGGCGTCCGGTGTCCTTGACAGACTGGAGCAGGAGCGGGTAGAATTTCATGAACGGGTACGCCAGGGCTACCTGCGGGTTGCCAGGCGTGCGCCCGGACGGTTCAAGGTCGTCGACGGAACCTTGACAGCCGGCGAGCTTGAGCCGTTGATTTTCCAACACGTCGAGGAATTACTGAAGCGAAAGGGTATCCTGAAATAATGAAGCGACGAGTAGCGCTGGTCGCGACTCTGGTGGTGCTGTGTCTGTGCCTGGGCGGATTGTTCGGCAAGCTCTGGGCACAAAAGACAGGAGGCCTGCTCGAGAGTCTGCAGACCTTCTCCCGGGTAGTCGACATAGTTATGTCAGACTATGTCGAGAGGATCGACCCGGACAAGATGATACGAGCGGGTATTCGCGGGATGCTCAGTTCGCTGGACCCGCACACCGAGTTCCTCGACGAGCGTGATTTCAAGGAACTGCAGGTAATGACCGAAGGGCAGTTCGGCGGGATCGGCATTCAGATCGGGATAGTGGACGGGCAGTTGACCGTCATCTCTCCCATTGACGGGACGCCGGCGGAAAGGGCCGGTATCAGAGGCGGGGACCGGATCGCCCAGATTGAAGGCAAGTCAACCGAGGACTTCACGACCGACGATGCCATCAAGATTCTGCGCGGGGCTCCGGGCAGCAAGATCAAGCTGGGAATCGCTCGCCCCGGGGTGAGAGATCTGATTCCGTTCGAGCTCACTCGAGCGATCATCAACATCAAAGCCGTACCGTATGCGGCGATGCTCGGGGATGGCATCGGATACGTGCGGCTGGCGGATTTCTCAAAGACGGCCACGGAGGAGTTGAGCCGAGCCATCGACTCGCTGTTCGGGGTCGGGGCGAAGAAGTTGATATTCGACCTGCGGTCAAACGGAGGCGGCCTGCTCGCCGAAGGGCGGGACGTGTCGGATCTGTTCCTGCCGCCGGGCGACGTCATCGTGCGGACCAAGGGTCGCATTCCGGACAGCAACCACGATCTTGACGCTGAGACCCGGGACGCGCACGGTGACGACTACCCGTTGGTCGTGCTGGTTGACCGCGCCAGCGCATCGGCCGCTGAGATTGTCTCGGGCGCTCTTCAGGACTGGGAGCGGGCGCTGCTGGTCGGCGATACGACATATGGCAAAGGTTCGGTCCAGACGGTTCATCCGCTTGGCCCGGACATCGCCGTCAAAGTAACTACGGCGTTCTGGTACACGCCGAGCGGGCGCTGCATCAACCGCCGGTACGACAAGGAGAGTTCGGTGATTCCGGACTCGACACAGGACACCACAAGGACTTATCACACGCTTGGCAAGCTGCACCGAAAAGTGTACGGTGGCGGCGGGATTGCTCCGGACGTTTACGTGGCTTACGCGAAGCTCAGTTCGCTTACGGCCCGCATGACCCGCGACGCTTTCTTCGACTTCGCGGTTGAATACTCCAACTCACATCCCGGACTGACTGGTGATTTTCGCGCGGACCAGGCCGTGCTTGACCAGTTCCGCGAGTATCTGAAGACGGCCAAGAAGCTCGATTTCACGCAAGCCGAGTTCGATTCATCCCGGAGCATCTTCGTGCGTGAAATCGAACGAGAGGTCGCGACCAGGCTGCTCGGGACGCGGGGCGACTACCAGGCACGGATGCGCTACGACGAGCAGGTGTTGAAAGCCATCGAATTGCTCAAGCCTGTCCATACTTCGGACGAGTTGCTGAAGGGGCTCAAGTAGCACCGCCCGAGTACCGACCGAAGTCTTGACATCGTGCCTGAACTTCCTGAAGTAGAGACGATTCGGCTCAGGTTGCAGCCGCTCCTTGTCGGACGGCGTATCGTGCGAGTGCGGGTACTCCGCGACGACATCGTCGGATTCCCCGGTGTCAGAGCCTTCGAGCGCGGCGCTGCGGGCCGCGAGATCGCGGATATCGGGCGACGTGGAAAGTACCTGATTTTGCGGCTTGACCTGGGCAGGGAGATCGTTGTTCACCTGCGGCTCAGCGGGCATCTCGAGGTGGTCGACCATCAGCGAAAGGTCGAGTACGAACGGGTAAGGCTGGAGTTGGACAACGGCACTGCGCTTTCCTTTGCCGAACCGCGAGCGCTTGGACGAGTCTATCTGGTTCAGCAAGGCAGATACCCGGCCGAACTGGCCGGAATGTCGAAGATGGGACCGGAGCCGATTCACGCTGGTTTCGATGCCAACTACCTGCGTGGACGGTTGCGCGGCCGGACAGCGCCGGTCAAGAATCTTCTGCTCGACCAGCGTATCGCCTGCGGCGTCGGCAACATATACTCGGACGAGGCGTTGTTCCGTGCGGGAATAAGGCCGTTGCGGAAGGCCGGCCGGCTGAGAGATGCCGAGGTTGCCCGGCTTGCTCGGGCGTTGACGGACGTGTTGAGAGACGGTATCCGGTGGTGCGGCACGACCTTGCGCGACGGTCGGTATCGTCTGCCCGAGGGCGAAAACGGTTCGTTTCAAGAGCGACTGGCCGTATTCGGGAGAGAGGGTGAACGATGCCGACGTCGCGGATGCCGTGGTTTGATCCGGCGTCAGAGGATCGGCGGCAGGAGTACCCACTTCTGTCCGGTCTGCCAGAAGTAGCGATGCGTGACGGAAGCGCCGAGGTTCATGGCTTGAGGGCCGTGTGAACGACAGCCCGCTCGAGATCATCTGCCACGCCGGCGCCGGCACAATTGATGACAAGCCGGCCTACGCCGCGGGCCTTACCGAGGCAATTGACGAGGGCTACCGTCTTCTGCGTCAGAGCGCCAGTGCGGTTGAGGCGGCAGTTTTCGCAGTGAGGATCATGGAGGACAATCCGCTGTTCAACGCCGGGACCGGGTCGGACCTGACGATTGACGGTCTGATTGAGATGGATGCGTCGGTGATGACACAGAGAGGCACGTTTGGGGGCGTAGCCGGCATCTACGGCGTAAAGAACCCGATCCTGGTCGCTGAAAAGGTCATGACTGAGACCGACCATCTGCTTCTCAGTGGTGCCGGCGCTACTGCGTTCGCGCGCAGGGAAGGATTTGAGGAATACGATGCCTTAACCGAGCGCGCGCAGATGCGGCTACGGCGAGTGCTCGATCAGGGCTCGAGGTACTTTCTCAAGCAGAATCAGCAGCGTTTTCCCGACGGCCTGCCGCCGACCGGCGAGGCAGACTCACCATCACGTAGCAAGATGGGCACCGTCGGAGCAGTGGCGAAAGACAAGCATGGCAGCCTCGCGGTCGCGACGTCTTCGGGCGGGATTGTCGGACGGATGCACGGCCGGGTGGGTGACGCCGCGATTCTGGGGGCGGGTACCTTCGCCGGTCCCAGCGGCGCGGTTTCCTGCACGGGTCACGGAGAGGAGATCATGCGGCACTCGCTCGCCCGCGACATCGTCGAACGGATGAGGACAATGCCGGCGTCAACCGCCATGGTGCTGGTAGTAGCCGAGGCCAGGCAGAAGAAGATTGCTTTCGGTGCAGTAGGCATCGATGCGAGGGGCGGCATGTGCTACGGTCATACGACTCCACATATGGCCTATGGTTACAAGGTGGCTGAGAGGCGATTTCTGTTCACGGAAGAGAAACAGAAGGCATGAAGATCGGGCGCCTTGTATGTCGAGTTCAGAGTTGCGGGCCAGTTCGCAGCAATAGCTGATTCTCTGTGTCTAAGTGTTTGATGCGCCGGTCTGCAACTTGGCTGTCGCTTGTGGGAACGGCCCTTGTCGTCGCGCTGGCCACCGCGCAGTACTCGGACTTCGGCGAGAACAAGGTGCAGACGCGCGACTACGAGTTCCAGACCTACGAGACTCAACACTTCCGTGTGCTGTTCTATCCGGGCGGCGAAGGACTGGCTGAGTTTGCCGCACGTTCAGCCGAGGAATACTATGCCAAGACTTCCGGTGACCTCGGAGTCGAGGTCGAAGGGAAGATACCGCTCATACTGTATCTCTCTCCCGGGCAGTTCAGCGAGACCAACGTAATAACCGACGTAATTGACGAAGGCGTAGGCGGATTCTCCGAGGTGATCAAGAACCGCATCGTGATTCCCTTTGACGGGTCGTACAGCAATCTGCACCATGTTATCGGGCATGAGTTGACTCACATCTTCGAGTTCCAGATGTACTACCACTCGAAGCTCGCGTCGTTGCTTGGAGCGGTCGACGAATTCGAGATTCCACTCTGGGTGACCGAGGGTTTCGCCGAGTATCAGTCCGGCTGGGTCAACATCAGTTCGGACGACTTCATGCGCGATCTGGTCATCAGCAACCGGCTGGTGCCGCTCGACAACCTGTCGGATGAGATGGGCTACCTGGTCTATCGGGAGGGCGAATCCTTCTTCCGCTACGTGGAGCAGAAGTACGGCCGCAAGAAAGTGTACGAGTTCATGCACGCGCTCCAGAGCAGACGCAGTGTCGACGGCGCGTTTGCCTCGACGTTCGGTGTCTCGGTCAAGCGCTTCAGCACGGACTGGGAGGAGTATCTGCGGGTGAAGTACTGGCCGCAGATAACCAGGCTCGACAACTTCAAGATTCTGGCGAAGCGTCTCACCAACCATGCGGAGGACGGGTCGGTGTACAACACGGCTCCGGCGATCTCGCCAAGTGGTACCAAGATAGTGATGATATCCGACCGGCTCGAGTATACTGATGTGTATGTGATATCCGCATTTGACGGCAGGGTCTTGAAGCGTCTGGTTAAGGGTGAAAGGTCCGGTGGGTTTGAGTCGATGCACCTCCTCCGGCCCGGTGCGGCCTGGTCTCCCGACGAGAACTCGATCGCAGTAGTGACGACAAGCGCCGGCCGGGACAATCTTGCGCTGGTCGACTACGAAACGGGCAAGGTCAAGCGCCGGATATACGGCAACCTCGACGCCATATACAGCCCGCGGTTTTCTCCCGACGGCCGGAAGATTGTATTTGTCGGTATCAAGAACGGATTCAGTGACATCTACACGGCCGACGTCGACGGCGGCGAGCCAACGCGGGTGACGTACGACGTGTACGACGACCGTGACCCGGTATTCTCGCCGGGCGGAGACTCGATCGCCTTCATTTCCGACCGGCCGGACGAGGGTGCAGTCTGGAGCCCCGGACAGTACGCGGTCTGGATCAGAGATACGTCCGGCGTGGTGAACAGGCTGACGGCCCGTGGCGGCGAGATCTCGCACCCGGAGTTCTCTCATTCCGGTCAGTATCTGCTTTACGCGGCATCGGACTCGGCCAGTAATATCTACGTCTACTCGCTTGCCACGAACCGCGTCGTCCGACGTACGGACCTGCTGGGTGATGCTTCCTACCTTACGCTCTCGCGCGACGACCGTAAACTCGCGTTCGCCTACTTCTCAAACGTCGGTTGGGACGTCGCCGAGATTCTTGACCCACTCGTGAACATACCTTCGGATTCAGGCAAGCAGTACATACCTCCGCTTGACACATTCAGATTCGACAAGAACGGGCTTGACTTCAGTCAGGTCAAGCCGGTCGGATTCAATCTCTCGCTTGACTATGCGTCAGGGGCAGCATCATACGGTACCGGTTCAGCGGGCGGGTTCGAGGGGCTGGTCGACATAGCGTTCAGCGACATGCTCGGCGACAGTCGATTTGAGGTATACACCGACCTCTACGGCAATATCCTCAACTCGGATTTCATCTTCCAGTACTGGTACCTGCCGCAACGGATTGACTACGGGTTCACGTTCTACCAACTTCAGGATATCCGCCGCTATGACCCGGGCTACATGCTCGAGGGAGCACTCAACCGGGGTTTGTCAATGCTGGGCGCTTATCCATTTAACCGCTTTGTCAGGGCCGAGATCGGCCCGACTGCGTACTACAGCAATGTTGAACGTGATACCTGGGTGAACTATCCCGAAGTGCCTGAACCGGGCTGGTACCAGGACAGCACGTGGAACGAAGTTGATTTCTACGGCGAGGCGGCACTGGTCTTCGATAATACATACTGGGACAACAACGGTCCGGCCCGAGGCACCAGAGCCAGGATTGGCCTCGATGCATACATCCCATTCCTTTCCGCAAGGCAGTCGCAGGATGTTTTCTTCGACGTCAGGAACTACCAGAGACTGGGGAGGCGGTTCGTATTCGCAAGCCGGCTGCAGGGCATAGCGAGCTTCGGTGCTGACGCTGACGAGTATTACGTCGGAGGGATCCAGTTCCTTGAATACGCGCCCGGACAGTTGGTGGTAAGGGGCTACCAGCCGGCTGAGTTCTACCAAGACTGCGGTCCCGAGGCCGCCGCCTTCAGCCTTGAGTTCCGCTATCCATTCATCGACCGGTTCAAGATGGCATTCCCTCTGCCCATCGAATTCGGAGGCATTAGAGGCGTGGCTTTTCTCGACGGTGGGATGGTCGCGCCCGGCAATCCCAACGATACATTTCGCTTGTGGAACAGCAGTCAGGGAAAGCTCGACAACCTGAAGCTGGGAGTAGGATTCGGGGCGAGGGTGACGATTTCCTATTTCCTGCTGAAGTTCGACTTCGCAAAACCGCTCTCCACCACCGATGACAACGGCTGGAAGTTCATCCTTGGGTTGGGCACGGATTTCTAGGTCGGTCCGGGGCCCACTGCCTGCTCTGTTCTCGCTTCTGGCGCTCTCCTGTGCCGGCGTTGTCCGAAACGCACGCCCGGTCGAGCCCGAACAAGCCGCTGCCGGCGCTTGGGGACGGCTGGCGCGCCTTCATTCATTCGCCTTTGCTTTGAGCTTCCATACCGACGTGCCGTTTCCAATCGTGGTTGCGTTCAACGGGGTACGCGATGAGTCGGACCGCGAGGCCTGGTCCGGCAACATGCGGCACAGGACCGAAGTGTCGCGGGTAGAGCTCAGGGCAGAGGGCCCTGACCAGTACGAAAAGGAGAAGGCCGGCTGGCACCGGACGATGCGTGGCGTGGAAACGCGTGTGCTGGAGCAGGGAGAAGGGGCCCTGGGCGACAGGTATTTCCGGTTTGCTGGCAGTGAGCGCGGGCGATATCGATTCACGTTCAGTCCGTACTTGCCGATACTCGACCCGACTCAGACCCGGAAACTCACCGGGGTCATGGAGGTCGATCCGTACTCCGGGCTGCCGCTGCGGCTGTACTGCAGCGACTCCACGAAAGCGTCCGAGTGGGAACTCAGGTTGGGACGGTTCAACCGAGCCGGATCGGTCGATGTTCCCTACGTGCCGGCAATGACCGTCGATGCCCGTCCTGCGATCGGATTGGATCGAACCGCCTGCGACCGTGCCGTGGCGACGATCAATCAGAGGTTGGCAAGACTCGGCTGGGACAATCGGAACCGCAGGACTCGAAGCGGCCTGACGCTGCTGCTGGGACAGCCCAAGAGCCGCCATCAGGTCGAGATGCTTTTCAGCCGCGGGAGTGTTGAGATATGGCAGGGGCATTGGGCAAACAGCCAAGAGACGAGCTCCACAGCCGGACTCAGCGATTCCGGACGAGCATTGGAAGTCGGAGGAGACGCTTCGCGTCGAGTCGTGCTCGAGTATCTGCTGGCCGGCAATCAGCGAATCAATGCCGACGTCCGGACGACGAGTCCGGTCGATGCCGAACTTGCCGTCTCACTTGCTGCGTCCGATACCGCCAGGCCGGCGGTACTTGTCGTGAACAACGTTGCCCTGTCCGCTGCCACCCCGGGCCGTGATGGCAGAGTGGTGTTTGCTGACATCGGCGGGGCGGATGACGTCAGGGTCATCGCCGCCCTGGCATCGAGCGGCGTGATTCCCGCAGGTTTCAGAATCACAGTTACGCCGTGAGCGGGCTGACGTCGGCCACACCGTTTGAGTTGCGTCCGCCGCCTTCTAAATTCGTCCTGGTGAAGCTAGCTGCGTTGCTACTTATCCTTGTCCCGACCGTGCTATCGGCCTCGGTCACCCTTGAGAAGTCAGGCGATGGCGGTATCACTTTTAGATACGTCCCGGGAAAGGTCGCGCTCACGGCCTGCCTGAGCGGGGGAAGCGCCATCAGTCTTGATGACGCGGACCACCTGGCCGAGCCCGGCGAGCCCGACTTGCCCGGCAAGCTCGTTCGCATTGGAATTCCGCAGACCGGCGGTGTGCGAATCAGCATCAGCACCGGCCCGGAGCATAGCGTACAAGGAGTCAGTCTTGCGAACGTTCCGCACATGTCGTGGGATCGTGATTCGGCGTGGTTTGACAAGCTACCGGCAGACTCCCGGCTTTCGTCTCCAAAACCCGTGGAAGCCGGACCGGCAGAGATACTGCGGAGGGTGCGTTTCGTGCCGCTCCGGCTCAGTCCCTGCAGCTACAACAAGGATGCCAATGCACTGACTTACTACGAATGGCTGGACGTGTCAGTCACTTTTGAGCAGAGGCCGCAGACACACAGCGATCCGGATCCGCTGGACGGTGCTGTCTCCGCAATGCTGCTGAACGGGAAAGAGGCGCTGGACTGGAAGCTCGATTGGCCCGCTGAAACTGCGTCACAGTTTGAGCGGTCGCCGTTTTGGCTCAGGATCCAGGTGGACACGACCGGCATTTACAGCATCAGCGGCCGCGAACTCGCCGCAGCCGGAGTCAGCCTGCCCGGGCTGAACCCGGCGACGCTTGCGCTGTACACGATTGGCGAACATGAGCCGAACGACTCATATCCGGACACAATGCGGCAGGTGCCTATTATCGTGCAGGGCGGTGAGGGCGGCAGGCTGGCCCCGGCTGACCGACTTATATTCTACGGACTCGCGCCTTCTCACTGGGTCGGAAGGTGCTCAGTCTACGTTAAGAACTACTTCACGCGGCACAACGTCTACTGGCTAACCTGGGGCGGGGCGCAGGGCAGCAGGATTGTTCCGGCCGTGAGGCCGGACACAATCGGTGCACCGGTAGTCGACAACGGCGGGGAAAGACTTCATCAGGAGAGGGACCTTGACTGCCCGGCCCGGTCCGGGCTCCTCTGGATATGGGCGCAGCTGTTCAAGGCATCAGACCGCGCCGCGACGGTGCTCGACGTGCCGCTGGACATTACCTACCCGGTTCAGGTCCAGCGGCTGTCCGGCAGATTTCTGGCCGACGACGACGGCAATCAGCTCTCGGTCTCCTTCAATCACCGTGCGATTGCCGCTTACCAGTTCGGTCAATCACCACCCTCGAGCCCATTCGATTTCTCAGCCGACACAGTCCTGCCGGCTAATTTCGCTTCGAACGTGCTGACATTCGAGCTGGGAGGCGACGGGGAAAAGAGCCTCTATCTCGACTATCTCGAAATCGGCTACCGACGACGGCTTTCGCTCTACCCCGGGCAGTTCCAGTTCCTGTCCGAGGACACCGGCAGGTTCTGGTTTTGTATCAAGGACGCTCGCGAGCGGCCGGTCGTCCTTGACGTTACCGACCCCTACACGCCAACGATGAGCGACAGCGTGGAATTGCTCGGGGACAGTGCCAGGTTCTGCTGGCGCGTGACCCGGCCCGCGGAGTTCGCGGTGGCCGGCGCAAGCCAATTCCTCAAACCCGCCGGCATCGAACTCCGCCATCCGGGACAGCTCCGCAGTCAGGAGTTGCGGGCCGACTACTGGATAGTCACACCCAAGGAGTTCGTGGTTACCGCACAGCGAATGGCAGGATACCGAACCGGACGAATCGCCGGAATACCGCACGCCGTCGCGAGAGCCGCGACGCTCGACGACATCGATGATGACTATGCCTTTGGAATGGAAGAGCCCGGAGCGATCAAGCGTTTCTTTGCTGACAAGCATCCGGCCTACGGATTGCTCGCCGGCGATGCTACTTGCGACTACAAGGGGATTCTCAGTAAGCGGCCGCCGGGCGTGCCTGCCTACGAGTACGGATTCGGGCTGAACCCGGACGCGTACGACCGGAGCGCGCTGGCATTCGACGCGTGGTATGCCGACTTCGAGGGAGATGGCAGCAGTCCCGACATGGCGCTGGGTCGGGTTACGTGCCGAAGCGCGGCCCAGCTTGGGCAGTTCGTGGACAAGCTGATTGCCTACGACGCGGAGCCGGCCGGACTGTGGAACAGACGGTACCTGCTGCTGGCCGACGATGAATTCCTTGGGTGGGACGACCCGAATAACCCCCGGTGGTGGGATCCAATCACATTCGGTCACATCGGGAATTGCGAGGCGATGGGGGCGTTGACCGGCAACGCGCTTGATCTGGTCAAGGTCTATCTCACCGAGTGGCCGTACGTGGAAATCAAGAACAAGCCCGGCGCTCATGCCGAGTTCATGCGCCAGATGGACCTGGGCGGCATCGTGCTTGCGTTTTTCGGACACGGGGCCGGGTACGATCTGACGCACGAAAGCGTCCTCAACATATCTCAGGTTCCTCAGATACAGAACGGCCATCGTAATCCGTTCTGTTTCTTCGGCAGTTGTTCGGTAGGGCGATTCGACGACACTCAGTATGAGTGCATCGCGGAGGAACTGGTACGACAGCCGTCCGGTGCGATCGCTGCGGCCGGCGCGACCAAGGCGACCACCGCCGGCTCAAATCTGGTGTTCGCCCGTGACCTCATGACTCCATTGTTCGCCCAGCCGGGCTCGACCATCGGCCTGTGTTTCTTGCAGGCGTGGCCGACCGACGACATCTACTGTTTGTTCGGCGACCCGGCAACTGTGCTTCGTCTGCCGCAGGTCTCGCCCCAGCAAATCTCCGTCGCCCCGGACACCCTTAAGCCCGGCGCCGGGTTCAAGGTGGCCGGCTCGGTGCAGGCCACCAAGACGAAGTTCTCCTGGCAACTCCAGGGGCCGAGACGTATTCGAACCTATCGTTCGTTCCGCGGCACGACCAGCTACCGATTATCGGGGCTGGAGCTGGCGCGCGGGACCGGCGATATCACGGCGGGGGCACTGGCCTGCCGGGGCACGTTCCCGCTCGGAGTGCCGCTGGATACCGTCTTCGTGCCCAACGGCAACTACGCGCCGATCCCGCAGTCGTGCTGCTTCAGCGGTTCGGCATGCGGTGATTCCGGCGTCATTGACATTCTGCATGACTCGATCGCGTACACGCGGACCGCGGCCGCGCTGCACGACACCGCCGGTCCCGCCGTCAGCTTCTTCTTGAACGGCAATCGGCTGGAGAACGCTGCGGTCGTGCCGTCAAAGTTCGTGCTGGATGGGGTGGTCAGCGACAGTCACGGAATCATGATCGCGCCGGTAGGCGGCGCAACACCGTTGTTCTACGTTGACGCTCCGACCAGCGCGGTTGATCTCACGGACCTGTTTGTGTTCGACGCCGGTTCGACGACGACGGCTCGCTTCCGCCTGCCGGTGGAACTCGCCGGACCGGCGGACTCGCTCTTTGTAACAGTCTCCGATAACCTGCTCAACCGGACCGTGGCCGGCATCACAGTCAAACCGTCGCAATCGGACATGCTGAAGATCGATTCCGTGCTTCCATATCCCGATCCGGTGAAGGCCGGCTGCCGGTTCACATTCACGTTAAGCCGGCAGGCCGATGTCCGAGTCAGAGTCTATTCCATGGCCGGTCGGCTGGTACGCGACCTTGGGCTCAGGCCTGCAGGCTACGGATACAACGAAATCGAATGGGACGGTCTCGACGGCGACGGCAATCTCCCGGCGAACGGCGTATACCTGTTTGTCGTAACTGCGCAGGCCGACGAGGCACCGGGCGGCCTGCAAAGGGTGACCGTGAGGGACAAGCTGCTCATTCACAGGTAATGAAGACAAAGCTCGAAGTAGAGGTCCGCATGACGAATTGTCCATATGCTGTATACGGCATGTGGTGTGCCGCAAATGACATTGCCTGCGGTCGAACTTGATTCGGGATTCGAGTTTCGTCAATTCGGGCTTTGCCCCCAGAAGCTTGACCCTGACACCTGCAGTCCTATAATTGTCTTGTGTTTACCAAGGAGAAGTCCGTATGAGGAAGAAAGCCTGCTGGCTCGCGCTGGTTTCTCTGCTTGGGGTTGCAGCCGCGAGCCAAAACCCTGGGGCAGTGTTCCTGGAAATCTGGCCTGCGGCCCGTCCGACCGGCCTTGCCGGTGCGTTCACCGCGGTATCGGACGACGCGAGCAGCCTCTACTATAACCAGGGCGGCATGGGGTTCCTGCAAGGAACCAATGCCACGCTGATGCACTGCAACTGGCTGCCCGGTCTGTACCAGGGCATGTACTACGAGTACGCCGGTCTTACGCACCAGTTGAAGGACTACGGCAACGTCGGCGTCAATATTGTCTATCTTACGACCGGCGAGACCGACGTAGTCAATGAGCGCGGCGACTTTCTGGGTCGTTACACTACCTTCGACGTGGCGGTGGCTGCCGGATACGGCTACAAGGTGCTGCCTAACCTCGGCGTCGGCGCCGCGGCCAAGTTCGTCTACTCATTCCTCGTGCCGGACTGGGTGTGGTCTTTGATGCCGGAGCTCGGCATCAGCTCGGGCGGAACCGGTGTGACGTGGGCGCTTGACGCCGGTGCGTTGTACAAGCCCTTCGACTTCCTGCAGGCAGGGATCGCACTATCGAATATCGGACCCAACATTGCCTACACCTCTTCCGGCGAATCCGACCCGCTGCCCAGGATGTTGCGCGTCGGAGCGGCCTACTACCCGGTGAAGAACAACGTCGTTTCCGTGGCGATCGTCCCCGAGGTCGAGAAGATCCTTGTCGGGATGTTCTACGATTCCACCGGTACCGAGTCGTTCAGCCGCAAGCTGCAGGTGGAGGCCCGCGATGCCTGGAAATCGTTCGGGGTCGAGGCGAAGTTCATCAACCTGCTGTCTGCGCGCGTCGGCTACTTCGAGGACCTGACCGGCCAGCGCGGCGGCATCGTCCTTGAGAAGGACGGCCAGACGTACCACTACGGTCTCGGGGACGTGCTGACCCGGAAGGGGCTCGGGACCTTCAAGTCCATCGGCCTCTGTCTGGGCGGTGGAGTCGAGTTCATGCGGTTCAAGTTCGACCTGAGCATGGACCAGTGGATTTACGATTTCCCGACTTCGAACTACAAATTCTCCTTCTCGTACCAGTTCTAAGAGCCATCGCCTACCATTCGATCGTTCATCGCACATCGCCTGCCGTTGAACGGATGAATGCTGCTCGAACCTGCCGCCACCATGTCTAATCTCACGGTCGTCGGTACGCAGTGGGGCGACGAGGGCAAGGGCAAGGTTGTGGACTACCTGGCCGGCCGCGCCGACGTCGTGGCCAGGTTCCAGGGCGGACCCAACGCCGGACACACGGTTCGGGTCGAGCGGAGCACATTTACCTTCCATCAGATTCCATCGGCTGTCCTCTACCCGAAAGTGGTCTGCGTTATCGGTTGCGGGTGCGTCATTGACCCGTACGTCTTCGAGCACGAACTGGCCGCGCTGCGCAAGCACAAAGTGCCGCTCGGTCAGCGACTGGTGGTCGACTGCCGGGCCCACATGATACTGCCGTATCACCAACAGCTCGACCGGCTGCGGGATGAGCAATCGGCCAAGCAGCGCATCGGTACCACCGGCCGCGGAATCGGTCCGGCTTACGCGGACAAAGTGAACCGCTCCGGCATTCGCGCCGGGGACCTGCTTTCCGAAGAGGTTTTCAACGACAAGCTGAAGCACAACGTGGCCGCGGCCAACTTCCTGCTGATGGACCGCTACAAAGCCGAGCCGATATCCTTCAAGGACACGGCGCACGAGTACTGGCAGGCCACCCGGCGAATCGCGAAGATGGTCGGTGACGGCAGTCTGATCATCGAGGACGCGCTAAGGCGAGGAGCCAGTGTGATGTTTGAGGGAGCGCAGGGCATGCATCTGGACATCGACTTTGGCACCTATCCCTATGTAACGTCCTCACTCACCTGGGCCGGCGGTGTCGCGCCTGGGACCGGCATCAGCCCGGTATGGCTCGAAGAAGTTGTGGGTATCGCCAAAGCGTACACCACGCGTGTCGGGCTCGGGCCCTTCCCAACCGAAATGAACGACGCCGATGCCGAGAGGTTGCGGGCTCTCGGCAGCGAGTACGGTGCCACTACCGGCCGACCGCGGAGGTGCGGCTGGTTTGACGCTCCGCTCGTACGTGTTTCGGTTCGGCACAACAAGCTGAACGCCCTCGTCGTCACCAAGCTCGACGTGCTCGATTCGTTCGATGAGATCAAGATCTGCCGCGCCTACCGGCTTGACGGGGTAGAGGTAGGCGAGTTCGATTCATTCCATGCCGAGCAACTGGAGCCGGTGTATGAGACGATGCCGGGCTGGCGGGAGAAGACTTCAGGCTGCCGCTCCTTTGCCGAGCTGCCGTTGCGGGCGCGGCGCTACCTGGCCAGGCTCGAAACGCTTTGCGGGTGTCCGATTGCGCTCGTCTCGGTCGGCAGCGAGCGCAGCCAGACAATCCCGTACAAATCGAGGAAACTCAGGTGGCTCCGAACGGCGTAGTTACCAGGTACCAGTTTCCAGGTTCCAGTTTCCTACTACTGGACACTGGTCACTGGACACTGGCCACTGGTTCTCCCTATGCCCAAGATTGAGCTGATGCGGCGGGTGCTGGCGAGCAACGACGCGCTCGCCGCAGCCCAGTTGCAGAAACTCGACCGCCAAGGCGTGCTCGGCATCAACATCATGTCCGGTCCCGGCGCGGGCAAGACCGCACTGGTTGAGCGGACGGCGGAGGCGCTGGGGCAGAAGTACCGGATACAGGTTATCGAGGGCGACATCCAGGGCGACCTCGACGCGCGCCGGGTCACGGCCAAGGGCGTCGGCTGCGTCCAGATAAACACACAAGGCGCGTGTCACTTGGACGGCCTGATGCTCGGGCCGGCCCTGGAGGGAATCGACTTCTCCAAACTCGACCTGCTGATAATCGAGAATGTCGGCAACCTCGTGTGCCCGGCCGAGTTTGCGTTACCGGCTCACTACAACGTGACCGTTATTTCCACGCCCGAGGGTAGCGACAAGCCCGTCAAATACCCGCTGATGTTCTCCAAGTCCGACGTGCTCGTCATCAACAAGATGGACCTGCTGCCCCACGTGGACTTCGACCTGCCCGCGCTCAAGAAGGTCGTGCGCAAGCTGAAGCCCGGCATCACCTTCATCGAGATGTCGGCCAAGACCGGCGACGGCGTGGACAAATGGGTCGCGTGGCTCGAACAGAAGCTCCGCGCCCGCCGCAAGAGCCGCTAGCCCGGTCCGTATTCAGCCGCCAAGATCCCGCCCCGTTCTCGATTCTCATCCCTTGTTTGGCCATAAGGCCGCCCCCAGACCTGTAGGGCAAGATTCGGAGTAGCTTGAGCTGCGATGCGCGTCGCAGCTCTCCTCGTAGCCATCCAAGAAACTCCACTCGTTGGTCAGAAGGTAACCCGCAGAGTAATCCTGGAAGGAACACGGACGGGAAACCGGACTGTAAGTCGGCAAGGAACTCCGGACGGAACCTGACTTGTTACTCGGCAAGGAACCGGACAAGGAACTCTACTCGTTGCTCGCGAAGTAGCGGAAGAAGTAGCGGTGGAAGTAACCGTAGAAGTAACCCGCGTCGTTCCTCGGGAAGTTGCTCCGGTCGTTACCTCGGAAGCTATGTGCGGAGCTACGGGGGGAGCATAGGAGGGGTTCGGGCGGGAAGTGTGAATAGTGAATTGAGAATACAGAAGTTAGGACAGGAATTGGCGGTTGCGGGAGAATGCGGTATACTACATATTCAGAGGTGATGATTGAGCCGCAAGACTGACGACTTGCCGATGACCAAGGAACTCGGGCTGAGGCTACGGTCACTCCGCAGAAGAGCCTCGCTGACCCAGGCTGAGCTGGCCGGACTTGCCGGCGGCAGTCTGGACCAGGCCTTGGTGTCGCGGCTGGAGTCAGGCCTTCACTCGAACCCCACTCTGTCGCTGGTGGCCCATTACCTGCGGGCGTGCCGGGCCAGCTTCAGCGAGATTGCCGACCTGCTGGATACGTACACGGCGAGGCCGTTGCTTTTGGAGCAGGAAGGACGCGAGGCCGTCGCCCGGGTGACCGAGGCGCTGCCTGTGCAGATCGGGAATCAGGCGCTGCACTACGACATCAAGACGACCGTGGCCCGCCGGGCAGAGCGCAAGCCGCCGCTTTCGTCAGAGGAGCGAGTGAAGCGGGTCGTGAATCTGGCAGCGGCAGCGAGCCGGCGCAAGCGACTCGACATCCTCGTGAAGTACCTTGAAGACGAGGTCGGCCACCGCCTTGCTGCCACCGAGCGGCAATACCTGCATCTACTTGCGCGCAAGTTCTGGGGCGCGCTCAGCTCGACGCGGGGCGGGCTCAAGCACGTGCGGCTCACTCGCATGGCGCGGGTTGTCGGCGAAGGTGTGGCCGCGCACGTGCTGTCCGAGAGAGACGTGAGGCTGGTGCGTGACCGCGTAGTCGAGCTGTTCAGCCGGATGGAAACGACCGGCGCGTTCGGTGCCGAGCCGCAACCGGCCAGTCCGCGCCGCAAACCGAGCTGGCTTGAGCGCCAGAAGAGAATGATGACCCCGGAAATGCTCAAGCGGCAGGCGTACATCGGCGAGGGACTGAATTCGGTGATGTCTGTGACCGAGATGATAAACCGTCCGGCCAGTGAGCGGGTTTCCTGGTACAACTGGCTCACCCTGCTGGCCAGCGCGGCCTATGACACGTTGCCCGGAACGCCGGAGCGGGAGCAGGTTCTCGAAGAGGCGCTCAAAGACCGGCCGGACCAAGACCTCGCCCGCAAGTTTGCGGAGCTGGCCCTCTCGGGTCTGGATCGGCAGCTGCATCGCGCCTAGGTCCGCGTTCGTCATTCTGCACTCTGACTTCTGGTCTCTGACTTCTGAATTCTCCGAAGTCCGCCACCCGCCCTCGACGGCCTCGACCGTTTCCTCCACCGCAAGTAGTCTACCCGACACTCCTCAGACCAGGAAAACGGAGGTCCCTGTTTTCGCGTGTCGCTGGGGATTCGGGTTCGCGACAATGAGCCGCGCGAGATGGGCGGAGCCCGGTTCGCATCACAAGACGGCTACGCGAGACCGGGGAACGGAAAGTCGAGGCCCGCACTGGACAATGGCAACTGGTAGCCGGACACTCGCGGCCCTTGGCCGCGCCTAACTCCTAGTTGCTCTCTGCCAACTGCGGCTGCCGCTGGCAGCCCGCGCTGTCGTCTACGATCTGGAATGACGCGGCGTTAGGAGCTCTTTATTGGTCCCCGAGACTCTCATCCCTCAACCGGAGCAGGTCCTCGTCGTAGGATTTGGATGCGGCCTTCATGTAGGCCGCGAGGTTAACAGGACTCCACACCTCGAAGAAGCTCCCCATACCCAAGAGGGTAGCGTCGCGTGAAACACCGGCTGCGTCGAGCAGACGCTTGGGCATATGGATGCGACCTCGCTGGTCCATCGAGACTTCGCTTGCCCCTGGCAGCCACACCCGCCTGAGGAATACGTCTTCTTTTTCGTACAGGTTTAGGTGCCTGCTCCACGTCTTCGCGTGCTCGTTCCATTCGGCGGCCAGGTGGCACTCAATCGAGTTGTTCGCGCCCCGCATCACAACCAGACACGCATCAGAATTGCTAGACATAGCCTTCCGAAAGGCTACGGGTATTGCGATTCTCCCCTTGGCGTCGACAAACTGGTGGTGTTCGCCAACAAAGAGCGTCTCGGGCGAGAGGGGTTTGCTCCTGCGCCGACGTCGCGTAGTTCCCCGTTCGGTCGGACTCGTGCGTGCACCAATTGGCACGCAGGTGCGCGAACTCTCCCGTGCATAGCTGTAGATATCATCGTAGGTCCGAACATCCACACTCTGGTATCTCGAGGCCTGCACCCTGCTTTCGACTGCGTCTACGTCCGGGCAGCGACGGCCGCAGACAAGAAGCGTCCTTGGCCTCGACACCATGATGCCAGCCGTGAGCTCAAACTTCCGTCGCGGTTCGTTCGATTCAAGCAAACCGGCGTAGTATTGAGCCTGGTGCGCCGTCGATATGACCTCGTCGGACAGACGCCACTGCCCTTCACGGTTGACATAGACCGGAGTTTGTGGTGGGGCTACGATCACGAAGTCCCAGAAATCGTCTCCCTGCATCCTGCGGCAGAAATCCACACGGTACGGCCGTCCGCCGGTACCGGCGTCAACCGTAACATCAGCTTTGAGCTGGACGTACCCCCCAAGCCCAAGGAACTTCGGGTAACGCAGGAAGAACTGCTTGACCTGTCTTGATGAGCGCGCGGCCCCGGACAGGAATGCGCGCTTGAAGCGTGCGAGCTCTAGGGGCAGGAATGCGCCCTGCCCGATCTCAAACGCCCCAGCCGGGTGAGAGACGGGGGCTGGGACCTCCCGCGTCGGCACGATCTGCTTGGTTGAAGCGAGGTTGGCTATACGTCCGTACGCCTGGGAGCGGCGGGAGGATTCGTCTCCGATCCTCGCCGCAACGATGCGAGCGACTTCTTTCACGAGTTGCTGAGCTGAACGATCGACGTCATCATGGTCGAACAAAATGCACTCGCGGCCCTGCAGCATCGCCATGTGGGTGAAGTCGTAATCGGCTGAGGCGATAGGCAATATCGGCTTGCCCATTCCCTCGGCACATCCCACCTCATGCTGTACATATGCTGAAGACTGGCTGTTCCGTGTGAGGAGCACGACCACGGCGTCGGAATTCGCTATCGCACGCTTGATCTTGTCAGCTATCGACCTGCCGGGCTGGGGGTCATGCTCGTAGGTGTAAACCGACACGCCAGCTGCTTTGATGTGTTCTGCGATGGATGAGGCGAGCCGTACGTCCTCAGCAACGTGACTCAGGAACACTCTGGGCGGCATTAAGGCCTAGTGGTGATGCTACGCATTGGGGCGTCCATCAACATGGCAGAAATAGCGGCCATCAGCCGGATCGCACCATTCGGGGGCTGAGTGCCAAGCGCGGGGCGGCATGCTGAACCGCGCGTGCAACTTCCCGCATTCCCGTCTACAGTCAGTTCTACAGGCCAGTGTAGTCGAAGGTGCCCGACCCGCCACATACGTGACAACCTTCGCGGTGAGTCCCGCTGGGCTGCCCGTTGCCCACGGAGATGAATCCGGCCTCGCAGCGGCCCGGACAGGCCCGTTCTCTCATGCAGGCATCGCACACGCAGACACTCCGCGTCCCCTTGTAGGGCAGGTAGAGTCTCTCTGCAGGAATGGTGACAACTCGTCCCTCATTGACACCGCACAAGCTACATATATCCATCGCAACCTACCTTAGATGTTAAGAGCTTAGAACTCCACGCAGACTCCCAGTCCGACCGCCCATCTTCGTTCGGTCCCGGCAGGATTCTCGGATTTGCGGGCGGGCGTGTCAAATGGCCTCCCGCGCGCCACGAATCACTTGCTGTGTTGCCGGGACTCTCACCGCCTGTTCGTGCCACGCTATGGCCATTAGTACGTCAACGCACGGGCGACTGAACCCAGACCCGCAAGGAAATAGTGGTAGCGGGTTTGGTCTGGGTTGGTTCTGTACAGCGCGCGAAGGAAGCCACCAGGTGTGCGTTCTCTTGGGAGCAACGGCCCCTTGCTGAGCATGCGTTTGCGGAAACTCGACAGGGCGTGCGTACCACGATGGGCAACTGCGTTTCGGATTACGCGGCAATCCTCAAGCAGTGCCATTTGTGTTACATCCAAGTCACAGAATGGCCTACCGTGGGCAAACAACGCTTCCGCTCGCGGGGTAGTCCACTTATCATATGGAAGCCAGTCCACGTACGGCCGCCCCATTCGAATGACGTCGAGGGCCGCACTCTGCGACGTGACCGTCGCACGGCGATGCACTCTCCGAGGGCACCCCCCAGTTAGGTATACCACGAAGATGTCTTCTAGGGCAAGCGTGGCGGAAATGCCGTTGAAAGTGAGCGCGGCTAGTGGTTGCGGATGAGTGAGTTAAGTCTGTTTTCTCTGCTGTATTCTCGTGCATGGCTACCTTGCATGAGAAGTCGACCTGCTGTCGAGCGAAGGTGTA
>DATJQV010000033.1 GCA_035505375.1 bacterium
GAGCGATGAGCATGCTGTTTTCCACCCGTAGCTGAAGGACTCGCGGCGAACTCAGACTTCCCCGCATCCGAGCCCGGCTGACGCAAGGCGCGTGCTGGCCCGCAAGTTCGCCGACTTGGCCCTCTACGGCCCCGACCGCCAGCTCGGACACCCTTGGCCGGTTTCGGTTCGGCAATTCTGCATTCTGGTTTCTGGACTCTGAATTCTGAATTCTCCGAAGTCCCCCACCCGCCCTCGACGGACTGGCCGCCAACCCCGGCGCAAGTATCCCGCTTGACGCGCGGTCGCCTGGGCTTGAGCTTGCAGCTTGATGCTCGCGGCTGTGACGAAGTCACGCGGGGGGTGATTTCAGGGACCAGACGGGCAGTCTGCTAGACCAACCGCCGTCGCGAGTCGGGACCCTGCTTCTACTCGTCGAGAATGCGCTGGACCTGCTCGGTGAGAACCGGCAGCTTGTTCTGGACAACATCCCAGACGATGTCCATGTCGATGCCGAAGTAGTCGTGGACCAGGATGTCCCGCAGTCCGGCTATCTTCTTCCACTCGACCTCGGGGTGGTCGCTCTTTGTCTCCGGCGGCAGCTTCTTCACTGCCTCCCCGATTATCTCGAGGTTCCGGACGACGGCGTCGCGTGTGCGCCTGTCTTTACCCAAGTCGTCCTTGCTCATGCCCGCGACGAACTCGCGTGCCGCTCCTGCGGCCTCGAGAGTATCATCGAGATAGACCCTAGAGTCCCGGCGCATGGACAGCCTCGGCCAGAATCGGCTCGCGGAGCCGCGGCTTCACGGCATCCCTGGGCACAAGGTCAACCGGCCGGCCGAGCAAGCCCTCGAGAAAGAACTTCAGGTCCATGTAGTTGTCAAACGTCTTGCGGTCGAACTCGACAAGGAAGTCCAAATCGCTCCCCGGCGTGGCCTCATTGCGCACGGCCGACCCGAACAGCGCCAGACTCCGCACACCAAACGACCGAATCCGGTCCCGGTTTCTGGCCAGAAGTTCCAACACTTCGCTGCTCATTCGTGTCACGAAGTCATTATAGCGCCATCCAGCCGGTTGTCACCCCGTTCAGGCCGACGGAATCGACCCGTACCTCACGTCCGACGCGGTTCATGATGCTCTGCCGCAGGCAGGTGCCATCCGATGGCTCAACCGCGGATGGTGTCATCGGTCACGAGGCAGGCGAAAGCATCGGAAGTGAACCACAAGACTTGGTAAGAAACCCGCAGCGGCTATGCGCCGAGGTCGGCGAGTGGACTAGCCGGACGCTGGCTCACATCGCTGGTCAGCGCGGCCTGCGACACGCTGTCCGGGACGCCGGAGCGCGAGAAGGTTCTCGAATAGGCGCTCAAAGAACGCGGAGACAAAGACCTCGCCCGCAGGTTCGCCACACCGGCCCTGGACGGCTTGGACCGACAGCTCAGACACCCTTAGGCGGTTTCGGTTTGGCAATTCTGCATTCTGGTTTCTGGACTCTGACTTCTGAATTCTCCGAAGTCCGCCACCCGCCCTCGACGGCTTGGACCGACAGCTCCGCCGCGAGCAGCTCATTTGCGGATTGCGCTGGCGCGTGCTGCCGCTTTTCGGGATCTGGGGAGGAGAAGAGCGGGAGCTTCGCTTACGCACTCCAAGGCTGTCGCCTGAACATTGACAAGGCGCGGGGGAGGCAGATAATCAGACGTCCCGGAGGTGTCATGAAGTACTGTTTCGCGCTGCTCACCGCGAGCTGTCTGCTGTCCGCCGTCCATGCCCAGTGGCTGGAGAAGACTGTCTATCTGCCGGATTCGTTCGGCGGCTTGGGAATGCCGAACTGCCTGGCCTATGATGTCACCGACAACCGGGTCTTCGTGGCCGGGGCGCTCACGCGGACGATTCTCGTCCTCGACGGGACGGATAGTCGTCGCTTAGGTCGGGTTCCGTTCCAGGCCGATATCCGCGCTCTCTGCTATAACCCTCTCAGCGACAAGATATACGCGGCCGCTGCGGACCGGAACGTGGTTGCGGTGGTTGACGCGGCCACAATGCACGTGGCCGAGACCATACCGACCGGGACCGAACCCTGTGCGTTCGCGTACAGCCCGACGTCGAACAGAGTCTTTTGCGTGAACACACTCAGTCATGACGTGACTGTGATTGACGGCGCGGGAGACAGCGTGGTCGCGACCGTGCCGGTCGGCGAGAACCCGTCCGCGATATGCTGGAACCCGGCCCGCAATGTGGTCTACGTCGCCAACTCGAACAGCAACGACGTGAGCGTGATTGACGCGGCAGTCGATAGCGTGATCACGACAATTGCCACCGGCTACGTGCCGTCCGGCCTGGTGTACAACCCGGACCTGAACCGGCTGTACGAGGCTGATTTCGCCTCCGGTGCGGTGACCGTGATCGACGGCCTGGCGGATAGGGTACTTACGACCATCCCCGGCGGGACGTCGCCGAAGCGGCTATGCTACAACTCAACGAACCGCAAGGTGTACGTGACGGACCAGGACAATGACATGATGGTCATCGACTGCACGGCCGACACGCTGCTGAGAGATGTCAACTGCTACGCGGGCGACGTCACCTACAACGCATCCGACAACCGCATCTACGCGGCCGACGGACACGGGATAGCAATGATTGATGGGGCGACGGATGCAGTGCTGGCCGAGACAGGCATCGGCTACAACACGGTGGCTCTGTGTCTGGCCGATTCGGGCAGGCGGGCATTTGCAACCGCAGACGGGGACGGCGTCGTCGGCATCCTTGACTGCGCGACCGACTCCCTGATAGCCGCGATCAGCACCGAGGTGCGACTCTCGGCGTTCTGTCTCAATCTGGTCGGGAACAAGGTCTACTGCGCCGACTCCAGCGGCAAGGCGGTCACGGTGATTGACGGCGGGACCGACACTATCAGCGCGGTTATTCCGGTCGGGCCTCGCCCGGTTGCGCTCCTTCACGACCCGGTCGGGAACAAGGTTTATTGCTCTAACTCCGGGGACGACCACACGCCGGCAACCGTCACCGTTATTGACGGAGCGGGTGACAGCGTGCTGCGGACGATAGAGATCGGGTCGGGCTACGTCATAGGAGGGCAGGCGCTCTGCCTGGGTCCTGCCGACAATCGGGTGTACGCCGGCGTCTATTCGGACAATGCCGTAGCCGTCGTGGACCCGGCCGCCGATACGGTCATCGCGAAGATGCAGGCGGGCGGCAACCCGGTAGCGCTCTGTTATGGCCCGGCCCACAACTACGTGTATGCCGGCATCCGCGGTTCAGCGGTTGGCGTCTTCGACTGCGGCCAGAACGTCATGATTGCCAAGCTGACGACCACCGGGACCCCGGTCGCCCTGGTTTACGATTCGGCGGGCGCCAAGGTCTACACCGCGAACGGCAGCTCCGGTGTGGTCAGCGTCATTGCCGGCGAAAGGCCGGCAGTCATTACCGAGATAAAGGCCTGTAGTTGGGCATCCGCCATCTGTCTGAGCACCAAAGAGAACCGGGTCTACTGCGCAGACCAGGAGGCCAGCGAGGTAGCAGTGATTGACGCCTCCGCCAACTCGGTCATAGCACACGTGCCGGTCGGCAACCAGCCGAGCGCCCTCTCCTACGACTCCTCCAACGATTACGTCTACTGCGCGTGCCGGGGCAGCAACGATGTGTACGTGATTGACTCTCATCGGGACACCGTGGTTAAGCATATCGGCGTCGGCGCTGAGCCTTTCGCGCTCGTCTGGAATCCGACTGCGCTGCGGACGTACGTCTTGAACTACGCCGGTGCAAGCGTGTCGGTTCTCCGGGATAGCCTGCATCCGGGAGTGGAGGAAATGGCGAATGCCGAACGCCGAATGTCGAATGGCGGCGCGACGGTCATACGGGGAGTGCTGAAATTGGCGAATGGCGACTGGCGAATGGCGACTGGCGAACTGCTGGACATCAGCGGGCGGAAGGTTCTGCAACTGCATGACGGTGCCAACGACGTCAGCCGCCTCAGTCCGGGGGTCTATTTCGTGCATTCGACAATCGACAATCGGCAATTGAAAATGACCAAGGTCGTAGTTGCGAGGTAGGGAAGAACGATGAGAACAACTGAGAGCAGAGGACGGATTCAAGGACTCCAGGGTTCAAGGGGGCCAGCGCCGGATTCCAATCGGTGTTCATCAGTGTTCATCTGTGGTTTCCCGTTTCGTGTCCTTCGTGTTTTCGTGGCTTCGATGCATGTTCTGGGAGTTGTCTGCGCGGCGGTGGTCGTGTGCATCGGGACCGCTTCGGCGGATTGGGTCACGGCCACGGTGCCCGCAGGACATCAGCCCGGGGCCGTGGCGGTAAACCCGGTCACCAACAAGGTCTACATCGTGAACTCCACATACGATAGCAGCACGGTTACGGTAATCGACGGCGCGACCAATGACACAGCCACGGTGGCCGTCGGCTACTATCCGTTTGCCGCAGCCGTGAACCCGGTTACGAACAAGGTCTACGTCACAAACTCCGCCGACGCCACCGTGACGGTGATTGACGGCGCGACCAACAGCGCTACCTCAGTGGCAGCCGGCTACTACGCCGGGGCCGTGGCGGTGAACCCGGTCACCGACAAGATATACGTCGCCAATGCCGCCGGCAGCGATGTGACGGTAATCGACGGCGCAACCAACGACACGGCCACTGTAGCCGTCGGCTCATATCCCCGTGCCGTGGCGGTGAACCCGGTTACTAACAAGATATACGTCGTGAATCTGGACAGCAACAGCGTTACCGTAATCGACGGTGCGACCAACGCCACGACCACGGTGTCGGTGGACTCGAGCCCAATTGCCGTGGCGGTAAACTCGGTCACCAACAAGATCTATGTCGTGAACTACGACGGCGGCAGTGTCACGGTAATAGATGGTGCGACCAACGCCACCGCCACGGTCCCCGTTGGCTCGCTGCCCAATGCCGTGGCGGTGAACCCGGTCACCAACAGAATCTACGTCGCGAACAGCAACAGCCACAATGTGACGGTCATCAACGGTGCGACGAATGATACGACAACAGTGCCCGTCGGTTCACACCCTGGTGCCGTGTCAGTGAACCCGGTTACCAACAAGGTCTACGTCGCGAACGGCGATGGCAGCGATGTTACAGTGATCGACGGCGCGACCGATGATACGTCCACAGTGCCGGCAGGCTCGAATCCCTGTGCGGTGGCGGTGAACCCGGTTACCAACAAGGTCTACGTCGCGAACAACGGCAGGAATAATGTGACGGTCATTGACGGTGCGACCAATGCCACTGCCGCGATATACGTCGGCTCATACCCGAGGGCAACGGCCGTGAACCCGGTCACCAACAATCTCTACGTCGTGAACTACGATAGCAGCAGGGTCACAGTGGTCAACGGCACGACCAGTGACACCGCCACGATAGCCGTGGGCTTGCATCCGGCGGCCGTGGCGGTGAACCCCGTTACCAACAAGATCTATGTGGCGAACAGTGGCAGCAACAACGTGACGGTGATAGACGGCGCGACGAACGGCACAGCCGTCTTCCCCACTGGCGCGAACCCCGACGCCGTGGCGGTGAACCCGGTCACCAATGAGGTCTACGTCGCGAACAGCAGCAGCGACAATGTTACGGTAATCGATGGTGCGACCAACGCCACAGACACCGTGTCAGTCGGCTTACATCCCGGCGCCGTGGCGGTGAACCCGGTGACTAACAAGGTCTACGTCGTCAACAACAACAGCAGCAACGTGACGGTCATCGACGGCGCGACCAACGACACAGCCACCGTGTCGGTCGGAGCGCATCCCAGTGCCGTGGCAGTGAACTCGGTTACCAACAAGGTCTACGTCGCGAACAACAACAGCAACAACGTGACGGTCATCGACGGCATGACCAACGCCACGGCTACGGTGACCGCTGGCACGATTCCATATGAAGTGGCGGTGAATCCTGCTACCAACAACATCTACGTCGTCAACCGCTACAGCAACAACGTGACGGTGATCCACGGAGCCACCAACGCCAAGACCACAGTGGCCGCGGGCGCAGAGCCGCTTGCCGTGACGGTGAATCCGGTCACCAACAAGATTTATGTCGCGAACTCCGGCAGCAACAACGTAACGGTCATCGACGGCGCGACGAACGCCACAACCAGCATTGCTGCGGGGACGACACCCTCGGGGATCGCAGTGAACCCGGTTACCGACAAGATATATGTCACGAACAGCGGCAGCGATAGCGTGACGGAGGTGACGGAGGTGCCGACCAACGATACCAAGGTGCGTGCCCTCTGGAACCCGCTGCCTGGGGATACGACCTCGCACGGGCGTGTGGTTCTGGATGGCCGAAGCGTGAACCGCTTGTCGCCGGGCCGTGCCGCTATGATGGGTGTGCTGAACTGCATCGGGACAGCGCAACTGCCCTGGAACTGGGCGTATGTGACCGGCGGGGGCGGCACTGATTCGCTTTCCTGGTCGTACAACTGGGGAACCGATTCGCTGATTGCGGGCGAGAACTTCGTCTGCTGTGTGCCGCTCGATGCTCAGGCCGCGACCACGAACAACCTTGGGCTCGGCTCACCATTCACGGGCAACCTTGAGGTGCACCCGGTGTATCGGGTTGGATTTGCCAGCGGGGTCGAGGAGAGCCGCGGGCCACAAGCCGTAAGCTGCAAGCCACAAGCCACGATCGTGCGCGGCGTCCTGTTCCTGCCGCGGGACATGACCGAAATCCGCCCGGGGATTTCGGATCGTGTCCCAAGGCCAGTGCTGCTCGACGCCAGCGGGCGCAAGGCGCTCGGCTTGCACGCCGGCGCGAACGACGTGCGGTCGCTGGCTCCCGGCGTATACTTTGTGCGGAAGGCACAAGTGCAAGCCCAAGCACAAGCTGTCCGGAAGGTGGTGGTCACAAGGTAGAGAGGAACCATGAACGCAATGAAGGGACATCCACTCGGAATGTTGATGGTCTGCGCGGCGGTGGTCGTTTGCGTCGGAACCGCTTCAGCGGATTGGGTCACGACCACAGTGGCCTTAGGAAACTCCCCCAATACCGTGGCGGTGAACCCGGTCACCAACAAGATCTATGTCGCGAGCTACGACTTCACCTACGCTAGAAGCAGTCTCATGGTCATCGACGGCACGACTAACGATACGACCACGGTGCTCGTGGGCTCATATCCTGTTGGCGTGTCAGTGAACCCAGTCACCGACAAGATCTATGTCGCGGACCTCTTCGGTAACGATGTCACGGTGATCGACGGCGCGACTAATGACACAACCGCCGTGGCCACCGACTCATATCCCACTGCTGTCGCAGTGAACCCTGTCACCAACAAGGTTTACGTCGCGAACCAGCGCAGCAATAGTGTCACGGTGATCGACGGCGCGACCAATGCCACAACCACCGTGGCTGCCGACTCATATCCCGGTCATGTGTCAGTGAACCCGGCCACCGACAGAATCTACGTCGCGAACTACGGCAGCAGGAGCGTCACGGTGATCGACGGCGCGACCAACGATACGGCCACCGTGGCGGTGGGCTCACATCCCGCGGCCATGGCGGTGAACCCGGTGACCAACAAGGTCTACGTCGCGAACTCCGGAAGCAAGAGCGTCACGGTCATCGACGGTGCGACCAACGCCACAACCACGGTAACCGTGGATTCGAGTCCGTTTGACGTGGCGGTGAACCCGGTCACCAACAAGATCTACGTCGCGAACGTCTACGGCAACAATGTGACGGTCATCGATGGCGCGACCGGCAGCACGACCACCGTGGCCGTCGGCAAGTGGCCTACCGCGGTCGCGGTGAACCCGTTGACCAACAAGATTTACGTCACGAACGAAGGCAGCAGCAACATGACCGTTATCGACGGCGCGACAAACGAAACAACGACGGTGCCTGCAGATTCAATCCCCACTGCAGTGGTGGTGAACCCCGTTACCAATAAGGTGTACGTGGCGAACTACAGCGGCGACGATGTGACCGTGATTGATGGTGCATCGAATACCACGACCGCAGTGCCGGCAGACTCAAGTCCTTCTGCCGTGGCAGCGAACCTGATAACCAACAGGATCTACGTCGCGAACAGCAGCAGTAACACTGTCACAGTCATCGATGGAGCGTCCAATGACACGGTCACCGTGGCAGTCGGCTTGCATCCCAATGCCGTGGCAGTGAACCCGGTCATGAACAAGGTCTACGTCGCGAACAGCAACAGCAGTAACGTGACGGTCATAGACGGAGTGACCAACATGACGACGACGGTGTCGGCAGACTCAAGTCCCTCAGCCGTCGCGGTGAACCCGGTTACCAGCAAGGTTTACGTCGCGAACCTCAACAGCAATAATGTGACGGTCATAGACGGGGCGACCAATGATACTACCATGGTGACCGCGGGTTCGCATCCCAGCGCCGTGGCGGTGAACCCAGTTACCAACAAGGTCTACGTCGCGAACCTCAGCAGTAACAATGTGACGGTCATAGACGGGGCGACCAATGATACTACCACGGTGACCGCGGGCTCACATCCCAGCGCCGTGGCGGTTAACCCGGTCACCAACAGAGTCTACGTCGCGAACAACAACAGCAACAACGTGACGGTCATCGACGGCGTGACCAACGCCACGGCAACGGTACCCGCTGGCTCGATTCCGTATGCGGTGGCGGTGAACCCGGCCACCAACAGGATTTATGTCGCCAACCGCTACAGTAACAACGTGACGGTGATCCACGGAGCCACCAACGCCAAGACCACGGTGGCCGCGGGCGCAGAGCCGTTTGCCGTGACGGTGAATCCGGTCACCAACAAGATTTACGTCGCGAATTCCGGCAGCAACAACGTGACGGTCATCGACGGCGCGACGAACGCCACAACCAGCATTGCTGCGGGGACGACACCCTCGGGGATCGCAGTGAACCCGATCACCGACAGGATCTATGTCGCGAACAGCGGCAGCGATAGCGTGACGGAGGTGACGGAGGTGCCGACCAACGATACCAAAGTGCGTGCCGTCTGGAACCCGCTGCCTGGGGACACGACCTCGCACGGGCGTGTGGTCCTGGATGGCCGAGGCGTGAACCGCTGGGCGCCGGGCCGCACGACGATGATGGCTGTACTGAACCGAGTCGGGACGGTGCAGTTGCCCTGGAACTGGGCGTATGTGATTGGCGGGGGCGGCACTGACTCGATGTCATGGTCGTACAACTGGCGTAGCGACTCGCTGATTGCTGGCGAGAACTTCGTCTGCTGCGTGCCGCTTGAAGCTCAGGCCGCGACCGCCAACAACCTCGGTCGGGGGACGCCGTTAGCGGGCAACCTTGAAGTGTACCCGGTGTATCGGATTGGATTTGCCAGCGGAGTCGAGGAAACGATGAACGAGGAACGAGGAACGATGAACGTGGCGGCGACCATCGTGCGCGGCGTCCTGTTCCTGCCGCGGGACATGACCGAAATCCGCCCGGGGATTTCGGATCGTGTCCCAAGGCCAGTGCTGCTCGACGCCAGCGGGCGCAAGGCGCTCGACCTCCGGCCCGGCTCGAACGACGTGCGGTCGCTGGTCCCCGGCGTCTACTTCGTGCATTCGGCAGTCGACAATCGGCAATCGAAAATGACCAAGGTCGTGGTAACGAGGTAAGGGGGAGATGTGAGACTCATCGCTTCTCTGCTGTTCCTGAGCTGCATCGTGTCGCTCGCGCTCGGCCAGTGGATTGAGACAACCATACGATTGCCGGACTCCACGTCCAAGCTGGATAGTATCCGTATCATGCAGTATCACTCTCCGAACCGGACCGTCTACGTCGGCGGCAAGCACAAGCTGGTCGCCGTCGATGCCTTGACGCATAGGTTCCTGGCATGGATTACGCTGCCCGATTCGCCCCCGCCCATGGACATAGTGTGCAGCAGCACGGCCAGCAACCGGCTGTACTGCGCGCCACTCTCCAGGGAGTCGGTCTGGGTGGTGGACTGCGCTACCAACGGTCCTCTCAAACCCGTCCCGTTGCGCGCCCGCGTGCAGGCGATGTGCTACGCCGCTGGGCCGAACAAGGTCTACGCGGCCTGCCCGCCGGACAGCGTGGTCGATGTGATTGACTGCGCGACCGACAGCGTGGTGGCAATAAAGGTCCTATCCTGGCCCTCGGCGCTCTGCTACAACCCGGAGCTGAACCGCATCTACGTTACCAAGTCAACCTCCGACGAGGTTGCCGTCATCGACTGTGGCGCAGACACGGTAATCAGCACCATCTGGGTACGTGGTGTCGAGCCTACCGCCATCGGCTATGACTCGGCGACCAATTGCGTGTACACGCTTAACTACACGAGCGCCACTTCGTCGATCATTGACTGCGCGAGTGACACCGTGATTCGCGTCGTCCCGGTAGACGCCAAGCCCGACAGGGTGGTGGTCGGGCCTGATGGCAAGGTCTACTGCGGCGGGTATGACGACTCGGTCGTGACCGTGGTCGAGCCACATGGGACAAGGACAGTCCCGGTTGGGCTGCATCTGTCGAGCATGAGCTTTGACCCCATCAGCCGGAAGGTCTCTTGCGCCTTGTCGGATTCGGACGTCGTGGTCATCGACGCCGTCGGCGACACCGTCGTGGCCCGTGTCCGGGCGGGTGAAGACCTGCGGCTGGTCTGCTACGACCCGGTGGATACGAGCACGTGGGCGACCAGCGCGGACGGAGCCATGGTCGGCATCATTGACGATGGGACAGACTTGCTCATCGACGCGCTCCTGTTCGGTTCCTTTGCTCCCAGGAATCTGTGCTACAATCCTGCCAACGACCGTCTCTACTGCCTGGGTCGGGGTCTGGCGGTTATTGCCTGTGATTCCAACCAGGTAGTGGGGATATTGCCGGTCGGCGGAACGGCGGACTCGATGATCCGGAACCCGGTCAACAACAGGCTCTACTTCAGCAGCCCGGCGGAGAACACAGTGTCCATTCTCGACTGCGCGAGCGATACCATCATGGCGACTGTGGAAGCCGGCCAGTCGCCAGACGCAATGTGCTGTAGCGCTGATGGGAAGGTTTACGTGACAATCGGCGGGGGCGTCGCGGTCATCGACCCCGACGGTGACTCAGTCCGGAAGGTCGTGCCGACGCCTTACGACCCAAAGACGCTCTGCTACGACCGCACCGACAACCGGGTCTACGCCGGCCTGGATAGCGGCAGGCTGGTGAGCGTTATTGATGTGGTCCGTGATTCAGTTCTGAAGAACGTGCCGGTCTCGGTGTCCTGCGACAAGGTCTGCTGGAACCAGAACCACGATAAAGTCTACGTGTCCGGGTCCTCAGACACGTCCGTGGTGGTCATCGATTGCGCCGGTGACACCGTTCGCAGTAGCCTGAGCGTGCAGACCTTCGCACCGCTGACCACGTACAGCGATTCGGCCAGTGACAGGGTGTTCGTTTCCGACGGTGACCTGCTATATGCCATCAACCCGGCGGCCGATACTCTGAACGGGGGGGTAGGCGTGGGGCACGTGGCGGGCATTGTCGACAACGGACAATCGGGCGGTGCCAACCGGCTTTACTGCGCCGAAACTGGGAACCGGGAGTTGTGCGTGACTAACGGTACAGGCGATGCCATAATACGCAGGGTCCCAATGGGGGTGAACTCAACTGTCTTGGCTTGGAACCCGGCTCACTGGTGGGTCTACGCGCTGGACCCTTATAGTCCCAGCATTGTCGTGGTGAGTGATACGATGCTCGGCATAGAGGAGACTGAGCCGCGAGTCCAAAGCCACAAACTTGAGGCGACAATAGTGCGGGGAGTGCTGGTGCTTGACGCAGTGTACAGTAGACAGAAGACAGGATACAGCGCCGAGCTGCTGAATATCACGGGGCGGAAGGTGATGGACCTGAGCACGGGGGCCAATGTTGTTCGGGCGCTGGCACCGGGCGTGTACTTTGTGAGGGAAGCCCAAGCGCAAGCTCAAGCCCAAGCGGTTCGCAAGGTCGTGGTCATGAGGTAAGGAGGCAACATGAGATTCTCGCCAATGCTCTTCATCCTCGGCTGCCTGCTGCTGGCGGGAGGAGTCCAGTTTTGTGTAGCCGCCGGCCAGGCGCAAGCTACCCCGAGTCCGGCGCGAGCGGCGCTCGGACAAATGAGCCGGGCAGAGCGGAAGAACTCGAGCATATCCGTGGAGTTTGAGACGTCTGACAGCGAGGTTGTTCTACTCGGTCGCGAGGTCGAACATCTGTGGAATGCTGGCCAGTATGACGAGGCGTTGGCGCGGCTCGACAGCCTTGAGGCCACGGTCGGCCATGTGGCCATCGGCAACTCCTGGCGCAAGCCCGTGCCTACGCTTGAGACAACCCTCTGGGGAAGGGACGTCCGCATCGGTAACCGCGATTCGCTGGTGCAACTGGCCTTCGACGGCCAAGCTGCAAGCGGCAACCTCTTTGTGGCCCTTCGCCCCGGCAGCGGCTATCCACACTTCTCGGTGTGCGTGTCAACCGACAGCGGTGCTACTTGGGAGGAGACATTCACGTGGAACGGGAGCCCTCCGACGTCGATTGCCGGCCACGTCGTCACGGACCATTTCTATGTTGCTTACAACTCGCCGGGAGAAGACCCGCAGCACATCCGGTTGCGACGGTTCCGGTGCAGCGACGGCTCGGCCGACACTTTCCACAACGGCGACGTCTGGGTAATCCCCTGCACACTGGCGGTAGCCGATACGATGAAAGAGGTGTCGCTGAGCTCAAGCGGGTGGCTCAATATGGGCTGGCTGTACATGGCCGCAATCGCATCTGACGGCAGCGTTTGGTACGGCTATTGCAATGTCGGCAACGGGACGTGGTCCCGGTACCCGACGGGGATCACCTCGGGGGCATCGCAGGGCATCGATCTTGACTTTATCTGGTACTCTGACTCATCCCACCTTTTTCTTTCTTACTATGATACGAGTGATACGCTGCGGATATGCACCTGGATAGGCGGGGGCTTCACTCAGCGTTTCTCGCTGCTCACGGGCACGGGCAACTCGACCAGTCTCTCAGGTTGCCACGATACTGTCGTCTGCGTCTACGAGGACGGTATTTCCTCACCGCACCAGATCCGATACGCCATCAGTTACGACAATGGGTACACGTGGACGACCGGCACGTTGAGCAGCGTCGACACCGCCGCGGAAGCGCCTGCGGTCGCGCCCTGCACGCTCGGCGTGCTCGCGGCCGTGTACCGGCACGAGGGTACGACACGCGAGTTGCGGTTCCGCCGGCGTATCGGCAGCGGGCCTTGGAGCGACCCGGTTTCGATCGCGGACAACGAACCGTACTGGAGCCGGCCGGGGATCGAGTGCCTGGACGCGAGCGGCGTGTGCGGGGTCGCGTACCTCTCCAATACCATCCCGGTTGTGCGAGGAGCCTACTACAATCGTAGCGATTGGGTGTATGGCATTGCCGAGCAGCGCCGGCTCGCTGTCGACGAGAACATCCTGAGCGTCTTCCCGAATCCGCTCTCGGGCCTTGGTCAACTGACCTACACGCTGAACCGAGCCTCTGACCTGCGGATGCGAGTTTATGACCGCGCCGGGCGCGCTGTGCTGACGCTCTTCGACGGCCGGAGCCCGGGCGGCAGGCAGTCGCTCGGGCTCAACGCTGCGGGCGTCGCGCCCGGGGTCTACTTCATCCGGGCAGAGGCCGATGGCAGGGCATTGACAGTACCGGTGACGGTCGTAAAATAGCGAGGTAACAGAAGTGTCGCTGCTCAATCCGATGTGTTCGGTGCAGGAGGCAGCATGAGCAGGATAGCGGTAGTCACAGTCCTAGCGATGGTGGCATGTGCGTTCGCCTCGGAGGCACAAACGGCCCCGACCCCGGCGAGGGCCTTCTTTGTGCAGATGACCCAGGCTGAACGGAAGAACTCGTGCATCTCCGTGGAGTTTGAGAGTCCTGACAGCGAGGCGATCCTGCTGGGCCACGAGGTCGAACGTCTGTGGAACGGCGGTCAGTATGACGAGGCATTGCTGCAACTCGGCAACCTGGAGGCTCGCGTCGGGCACGTGGCCATCGGCAATTCTTGGCGCAAGCCGGTGCCGACGCACCAGACTATTCTCTGGGGAAGGGACGTCCGTGTCGGCAACCGAGATTCACTTCTGGAGCTTTCCTTCCCCGCCAGTGACATTAGCGGAAGCCTATTTGTGGCCCTCCGCCACGGTCACGGGCCCGCCTACTACTCGGTCTGCATGTCGGCCGATAGTGGCGCTACGTGGGAGGAGACGTTCACTTGGGTCGGGAGCCCAGTTACATGCTTTGATGCGGGGCTACTCCAAACCCACTTCTATGTTGCGTACTACTCCCCCGGGGAGAACGCCCAGCAGGTTCGGCTGCGGCGGTTCCTGTGCAGTGACGGTTCGCTCGACGAACTCAGCAACGGTGACATGTGGGTTGCCGCCTGCACGCTTGATATTGGGGATACGGCAAGGGAAGTGTCGCTCATCTCCAGCGGGAGCGGCTTCCTGTTCATCACCACCCTCGTTTCTGACGGCAGCGTGTTGTTGAGCATGTCCACTGCGGACGCGGTGTCGTGGGTCAAGTGGTCGACGGGAATCACCTCGGGCGCTAGCAACGGTCTCGATGGTACCTACAATCTGGGAGACGTCCGCACTTCGGTCTTGTTATCCTATGTGGACGCGACCGACACCCTGCGCATCTATGGCGGGACAAACACAAGCTTCACTCAGCGCCTTGCGCTCTTCTGCGGGACGGGCGAACTAACCAGCATCTCAGGAAACTACAAAGACGTCATCTGCGCGTACGAAGATGCGTCGACCTCACCCCAGAGGGTCCGCTACGCGGTCAGCACCGACGGCGGTGATACATGGACGACGGGCACACTTAGTGACACAAGCATCGCTGCGGACGCGCCCGCAGTCACGGCGCCCTATCTTACCGGCGGGTTCACGGCTGTGTACCGTTGTCGCACTCCGACCTGCGAGCTGCTATGCCGTTCGGGTCAATACAACGGGACATGGTACTCGCCACATTCGGTTGCTGATTACGAGCCAAACTGGAGCCGCCCGGGAGTCAGGGAGGTAGTGAGGAACGTACTCGGGGTCGTATGCCTGTCAGACACAATCCCAGTCGTCCGCGGGGCCTACTTCGACCGGAGCGACTGGGTGTATGGCATTGCCGAGCAGCGGCTGCCCCAGACCTCAAGCCGCCCGTCGCTGGCCACCATCGTCCGCGGAGTGCTGGTGCTCGGCGCAGTAGACGGTAGACAGCAGACAGCAGGCAGGGGAGCACCGTCCGACGGGGGCCGTTGCGGCCAACTTCTGAATGCAGCAGGTCGGAGCGTGATGGAACTGCATGCTGGCGCGAATGACGTGCGAGGACTAGCGCCCGGGGTGTACTTTGTGAGAGAAGCACAAGCTCAAGCGCAAGCGGTCCGGAAGATAGTCCTCACTAGATAGGGAGGCATGATGATTTTCCCGGCCGTGCTCTTGGTCTATTGCTGCCTGGTATCGATGGCAGGTGCGCGCGCAAGCGTAGAAGCCAGCCGGCAGCAGACAGCCCCGAGTCCGGTGCGGGCCTTCTTTGTGCAGATGAGCCAGGCAGAGCGGAAGAACTCAAGCATATCCGTAGAGTTCGAGAGTTCTGACAGTGAGGCGATCCTGATGGGCCGCGAGGTCGAGCGACTCTGGAACGGCGGCCAGTATGACGAGGCCCTGGTGCAACTCGGCAACCTGGAGACGCGTGTCGGGCACGTGGCCATCGGCAATTCCTGGCGCAAGCCGGTGCCGACCATCGAGAATGCGCTATGGGGGAGCGATGTCCGTATCGGGAACAGAGATTCGCTCTTGGATCTCGCCTTCGATCATGGTGGTAATGGTGATCCTATCCCCGTCCTCTTCGTGGCCCTCCGCCACGGCCACGGGCCCGAGTACTACTCGGTCTGCATGTCGACCGATGGTGGCGCCACTTGGGTAGAGACGTTCACGTGGGCCGGGAGTCAGGTTACGTCACTTGACGCGGGGTCACTCTACACGCACTTCTATGTCGCTTACTACGCTCCCGGGGAGAACGCCCAGCAGGTCCGGCTGCGGCAGTTCCTGTGCAGTGATGGTCTGGCCGACGAATTCAGCAACGGTTCCATGTGGGTTGCGCCCTGCACGTTGGATGTGGGGGATACGGCAAAGGAAGTGGCGTACGCCTCCGGCATCGCCGGCTGGCAGTTCATCGCAACCACCGTATCTGACGGTAGCGTGTTGCTCCGTCGGGGTGGCACGGACGGGGTGTCGTGGTACAAGTCGTCGACGGGAATCACCTCGGGCGCCAGCAGGGGCCTCAGTTGCACCTACGATCTGGGAGGATCATACGGCGTGTGGATGTCCTATCTCGACGCGACCGACACCCTGCGTATTACCCGCGCCGGCTACGGTCCACTTGCGTTTGCACCTTTCTGCGGGCCGAGCGGACGGACCTGCATCTCAGGACTCTTCGGCCACATCATCTGCGCGTACGAGGATGCGTCGACCTCTCCCCAAAGGGTCCGCTACGCGGTCAGCAACGACCGCGGTGATACATGGACGACGGGCACCCTCAGTGACACTGGAATCGCCGCGGAGGCGCCCGCAGTCACGGCAATTAGCTCCGCGTTCGCGGTCGTGTTCCGGCAGGAGAGTTCAACTCCCGATCTGTGGTACTGCTGGCGCGCGGACACCGGGTCCTGGTATCTCTCAGATTCATTTGTCGACCACGAGCCATATTGGAGTCGCCCGGGGATCAAGTACGTGGGCCCGGGCTACGGGATCGTCTACCTGTCCGATACCAGCCCGGTCGTGCGCGGGGCCTACTTTGAGCGTACTTATTGGCCGGCGATTGCCGAACAGCGGCGGACCCAGGCGAACAGCCGGACGTCGCTGGCCACGGTCGTTCGGGGCAGGCTGGTTCTACCGCAAGCTGCAAGCCACAAGCCACAAGCCGCAAGCCTCCTGGATATCTCGGGCAGAAGCGTGCTCTGCTTGAAGCCGGGCGCGAATGATGTGGCCAGGCTTGCTCCCGGCGTGTACTTTGTGAGAGAGGTCCAAGCACAAGCCCATGCAGTCCGGAAGGTCATTGTTGCGAGGTAAGGAGCAGACGTGAGATTAGCATCAACACTCTTGGCTCTTGGTTTCCTATTCTCGATAGCAACCGCTCAGTCGCACGACAAGACCATCCAGGCACAGGCGGCTCCGACATCGGCTCGGGTTGCACTGGAGCAGATGAGCCTGGCAGAGCGGAAGAATTCGAGCATATCCGTGGAGTTCGAGACGTCTGACAGCGCGGCGATCCTGCTGGGCCACGAGGTCGAGCGACTTTGGAACGGCGGCCACTGTGACCTGGCTCTGTCGCAACTCGACAGCCTAGAGGCTCGCGTTGGGCACGTTGCCATCGGCAACTCCTGGCGCAAGCCTGTGCCGACCATCGACAAGGCGCTATGGGGTGGCGACGTCCGCATAGGCAACCGGGATTCTCTTCTGGGTCTTGCCATCGACTACGACTTTCGAGGCTGCCTCCTTGCGGCCCTTCGCCACGGACACGGGCCCGAGGGGTTCTCGGTGTGCAGGTCGTCCGATCAGGGCGCCACCTGGGCAGAGACGTTCGCCTGGTTCGGGAGCCAAGTCACGTCTCTTGATGCCGTCGTCCTCTTTCCCTCTTTCTTCTATGTCGCGTACCACTCACCGGGAGAGGATGCTCAGCAGGTGCGACTGCGGCGGTTCCTCGTTAGTGATGGTTCGGCCAATGAGTTCGACGTGGGATCCTGGTGGGTTGCGGCCTGTACGCTGGATTTGGGGGACACGGCAAGGGAAGTGTCGCTCGTCACCGGCGTCGTGAACCTGTACATCACCACCATCCTGTCTGACGGTAGCCTGGGGCTCAGTTGGGACAGCGGAGGTGACGCATCGTGGCACAAGCTGCCGACAGGTGTCGACTCGGGCGCGAGCAGGGGCCTCGACTGCAACTGGAGATGGGGAGGGCCCATCGGAGGATACCTGCTGCTCTCATATCTGGACGCAACCGACACCCTGCGCATCCTTCGCTGGGTTTCGAGTGGCTTCGCTCAGCGTTTCGCGCACTACTGCGGGCCGAGTGAGTTGACCAGCTTGGACGGATACGGGGACAGAGTCGTTTGTGCCTACGAAGACGGGACTTTCTCACCTCGGCGGGTCTGCTGCGCGCTCAGCTATGACAGTGCAGCTACGTGGACCACTGCTACACTTAGCGACACTGAGGTCGCCGCTGAGGCACCCGCGATTGCCATGTACGGGCCTGGGTTCGGGGCCGTGTTTCGCCATGACTCGCCAACTCCTGAGTTGCGGTTCCGCCTGTGCCCCGACAGTTGGCCTTGGAGCGACCCAGTTTCGATCTCGGATAATACGTCGTTCTCGGGCCGTCCGGTCATCAAGCATCTGTCCTATAGCCAACTCTATCACTCCGATTTATTCGCTGTCGCGCACATGTCAGATACCAGCCCGGTCGTGCGCGGGGCCTACTTTGTTCGCGACTGGGTGTATGGAATTGCGGAGCAGCGCCGGGCTCAGGCCGCAAGCCGCGCATCCCTGGCCACCCTCGTCCGCGGCGTGCTGTTCCTGCCGAAAATGGGGACTGTACCTTCAGGGACTGTCCCCACTTTCGGCCCCTCGCTGGTGGATATGAGCGGCCGCAAGGTGCTCGACCTTCACCCCGGCGCGAATGACGTGCGAAGACTAGCGCCCGGAGTGTACTTCGTGAGAGAAGCACAAGCTCAAGCACAAGCAATCCGGAAGGTCATTGTTACGAGGTAAGGAGCAGACGTGAAACTGGCATCAACACTCTTGGCTCTTGGTTTCCTATTCTCGATAGCAGCCGCTCAGTCGCACGACAAGACCATCCAGGCACAGGCGGCTCCGACATCGGCTCGGGTCGCACTGGAGCAGATGAGCCAGGCGGAGCGGAAGAACTCGTGCATATCCGTGGAGTTTGAGACGGCTGACCGGGATGCCATCCTGCTTGGCCATGAGGTCGAACGTCTGTGGAACGGCGGCCAATTCGACGAGGCCCTGACGCAACTCGGCAACCTTGAGGCGCGGGTCGGGCACGTGGCCATCGGCAACTCCTGGCGCAAGCCGGTGCCGACCATCGACAAGGCGCTATGGGGTGGCGACGTCCGCATCGGCAACCGCGACTCGCTCCTGTCCCTTGCTTTCGACATCGACCGTTTGACCGGCCACGTCTTTGCAGTTCTCCGCCACGGCAGCGGATATCCGCACTTCACGGTCTGCATGTCAACCGACAGCGGCGCTACCTGGGCCGAGACATTCAGCTGGAGTGGGAGTCCGCCCACGTCGCTCGACGCGGCGGTGCTGGCCAACCGCCTCTATGTTGTGTATAACTCGCCGGGAGAAGACCCTGAGCACATCCGGTTACGGCGGTTCCTGTGCAGCAATGGTCAGGCCGACAGCTTCCAGGGCGGTGGAACCAACGTCGTTCCCTGCACGCTGAGTGTCGGCGACACGATGAAGGAAGTTGCGCTTGCCACCAACCCGAACGACAACCGTCTGCATATCATCGCCATTGTGTCGGACGGCAGCGTGCTGGCGAGCGTCGCTGATGCGAATGCGGTCTCGTGGACTACGCAGTTGACTGGAATCACCTCGGGCGCTCGCAGCGGCCTGGATGCAACTGATGACCAGTGGTCGGACGATGAACACGTGGTCTTCTCCTACTGCGATGCGAGCGACACCATGCGGGTCTACGACGGAAACGGGCCACTGCTGGCACAACCGGCCGGTTCCGGCGCTCTGACCAGTATCTCGGCCTATTTGGACACTATCATCTGCGTGTACGAAGATGAAACGTCTTCACCTTACAGAGTTGGCTGCGCCACTAGCGTCGATGGCGGGGACACCTGGACGGTGAGCACACTCAGCGACACAGGCATGGCTGCGAACGCGCCCGCAGTCACGGTACGCGGCGGCGTCGCGGCGTTGTTCCGGCAGGACTCGACGACTGCGGGTATCTCCCCGACTCCCGGCCTGCGATTCCGCCAGCACACGGACAGCGGGCCTTGGAGCGACCCGGTTTCGGTTGCGGACCACGAACCGTACTCAAACCGTCCCGGAATCGCGTACTTGGGCGCGGGCATGTTCGGTGTCGCGTACCTGTCCGATACCAGTCCGGTCGTGCGCGGGGCCTACTTTGACCGGAGCGATTGGGTCTACGGAATCGAGGAATTGCCGAGTGTCGATTGGCGAATGACGAATAGCGCAGCGACTATCTTCCGCGGCGTGCTCGTGCTCGGAGCAGTAGGTAGTAGACAGCAGACAGTAGACAGGGCGGAGTTACTGGACGCGGCGGGGCGGAGAGTGATGAACCTGAGAGCCGGCGCGAATGACGTAAGTCGGCTGGCTCCGGGCGTCTACTTCGTGCGGGCTGCAAGCCGTGAGCCGTCAGCCGTAAGCTGTTACAAGGTCGTGGTGACGAGGTGAGCGGCAGAGGGCAGTAGACAGTAGGCAGTAGACAGCAGACAGGGCGCGGGCGGGCGGTTGACTTCAGGTGAAGCGCAACCTATACTGGCAGCGTGAGTATGGACAGCAGGCAGCCCGAGACCGCATTCAGCGCCCTGACGCCGCTGGACTTCTCGGTCAGCGTCTCACGCGACCGCTGGAATCTCATCACCTCACTTAAGCATCCGGCAATGAGCGGTCGAGAGGCGGAAGTCCAGGCGGTCCTGCAAGGCCCGGACGAAGTGAGGCGCAGCCGACGGGATGAGAGTGTGCTGCTTTTCTACAAGCTTGAACGGCCGGGACGCTGGCTCTGCGCCGTGGTCAGGCGCGCCGTGCAGAACGGTTTCCTGATTACGGCCTACCCCACTGATGCAGTGAAGGAAGGTGAACGCATATGGGTCAAGTGAAGGTATTCTACGATCGTGCCGGGAACACCCTTACGGTCTGGTTCGGTGACAGGCAGGACGAGTTCGTCAGCGAGGAAACGGGTGAAGAGGTCGTGCTGATGAAGGACCGGGCCGGCCGGGTCATTGGCTTCGAGAAGCTGAATTTCGTCGTGCCGGCGCCCGAACGGCTCCAGGTTGCCTTTGAGGCTGTCGGCGCCTAGTCCCTGGATAAGTCATTCATCCAGCAACAAGCCTGAACGACCCTTCGGGAACGTCTGACATCTCCTGCCTCCGACGCGCCCGCCGGGATTCCGGGACGTGAAGAAGGCGGTTGTAACGAGGTGAGCCGCAAGTAGGCAGTAGACAGTAGGTAGTAGACAGTAGACGATAGACAGCTGACAGGGCAGGGGCGGGCGAAAGCCCGCCCTTGGTTCTGCGGAGTGGAGGATCGGGGGCAGATGCGGCGAATCCCATAACTCTGAGGGGTAGCGCAGGAAGCGGGTCTCCGGGCTATGTGCCTGTGGCTTGTGGCTCACGGCAGACAGCCCTCGGCGGGCGGGAAGTAGTCACGGCGGGAATGAGACGAGTTTGTCTCATTCGTCCAAGTCGGCGTCTCGGTGTATCTGCTTGTGGCTTGTGGCGTTAGGCTTCAGGGCGCGAAACTGACATCCCCACCCGGGGGATTACCCCGCGGATAGTAGACAGGATTCAGTATACAGTTGACAGGGAGGTTACCTCCACCGCAATTCCCGGATGAACCTCCACCGGAATTCGCCGGGTTGCTCTACCGGTTCCTCTCCGGGTTGGTCGGAGCGTTACGGCCCGAGTAAGTCCGCGGGTTCCTGTCCGGGTTGCTCCCGAGTAAGCTCCGACCGTTGTCCTCTAGATTGCTCGGAGAATTGCTTCCCGGAGAACTGGTTCCATGGAGTGCCGGGAAATGAGGGACACTCCCAGGAGGGACACGTCCACGGAGCGACGCGGAGCACCGCGTCGCGGATGTGTCCCCGGCGCTTGCCAGCGCGGTACAGTCCCATTTTCGCAGAGAGCCGCGTGCCGTTCCGGAAAAGCGGCAACTCTGCTGCCGTACTCCAAAGGCCTGACTGTCATCTATACGTAGCGGTGCGCCGGTTGGAAGCCACAATTCTGCCGCCCAGTGGGCGGCCCAGGGACCGCTCCCCCGGTTGCGTCTGCCGATACAGCACGAGGTACAACTAACCTTACAACTACAGGTACTTCAAGACGAACAACTTGCCGAACAACAACACGAACAACTTCTGGTACTTCTTGTGGAACAACTTCTCGAACTTCTCGCTATTCAACTCCGCGAGCAACTTCTTGCACAAGTCGAGACACAGCTTGCTACACGGCTGAAGACACATGTGCTTATGCAAGCGACTACGCAACTGAGGATACTTCTGCCGGTACTTCCTGAGGAACAACTAGAGGTACATCTTGAGACACAAGTGCGGCTTCGGTGCCAGGTTGAGGTCAAGACCAGGGAACAGGTTGAGGTTAAGGTTGAGGGGGCGGGGTCCGATTCACGTGCGCCCGTCTTCCGCTGCAAGGCAAGCCGTTCGGCTTGACTCGCGGCGGGATTTCGAGAATCATCTCTGGAGAAAATGACCAAGTCCCAATTCCCAATGCCCAATCAAGCCCGAATGCCCAATGGATCGGCCCTTTGGTTTGCTTGCCCCAGGAGGAGTAACGATGTGGAACGAAGCTGATTTCAAGAGAATCCGAGAGCAGATTGGGCGGCTTGAGCCGGAGATGGTCGAGATGCAGCGCCGGCTGGTCGCGCTGCCGGCTATCAGTCCGGTATCAGGCGGTGAGGGCGAGAAAGCCAAGGTCGAGTACCTGGCCGAGCTGCTGCGGTCGTGGAAGCTTGAGGTTACCGAGTACCGAGCGCCGGACGAACGTGTGCCGTGCGGCTATCGTCCAAGCTTGACCGCCCGGCTGAGAGGCCGAAAGCAACGGCCCGTGCTCTGGCTGATGACACACGTCGATGTCGTGCCGGCCGGACCGAGGGACCTGTGGCAGAGCGAACCGTTCGAGGCACGGGTCGAAGGCGGCCGCGTCTACGGCCGCGGCACGGAGGACAACCAGCAGGAAATGGTGGCATCATGTTTCGCGGTCAAGGCGCTGCTCGACCTCGGTCTGGTTCCCCAGACGGATGTTGTCCTGATGCTGGTCGCGGATGAGGAGAACGGCTCGGACTACGGCGTGGGCTGGCTGCTGGAGCATCACGACCTCTGCAAGCCCGACGACATCGTAGTCGTGCCGGACGCCGGGAATGAGGCGGGCACGCTGCTCGAGGTCGCGGAGAAGTCGATTGCGTGGGTGAAGTTCACAACCCTCGGCCGGCAGGCGCACGGCTCGACGCCGCATCACGGCAACAACGCACATCGGGCCGGCGCGCGTCTGCTGCTGCGGCTCGACGAGCAACTGCATGAACGCTACAACGGGAAGGACGGCCTGTTCTCGCCTCCGATTTCAACCATGGAGCCAACCAAGAAGGAGGCGAACGTCCCGAACGTCAACACGATTCCCGCCGAAGACGTCTTCTACTTCGACTGCCGGATGTTGCCGCAGTATAAGTTGACCGATTTGCTGGAAGACATGAAGCGCATCGCCGCCGGGGTTGCGGCCGAGTTCAAGGTTGATATCAAGGTTGAGCCGGTCCAGATGGCGCAGGCGGCGCCGCCGACGTCACCTGACGCTCCGGTCGTCCGGATGCTGGCTGATGCGGTCCGCAACGTCTACGGTGGCGAGCCCTTCACGCAGGGAATCGGCGGCGGCACGGTGGCAGCGCTGTTCCGCCGGCGCGGTATACCGGCAGTCGTGTGGGGCCGCAACGAGGGACAGGCTCACAAGCCCAACGAGTACTCGGTCATTGCCGACATGGTAGGCAACGCCGCGGTCTATGCTCACCTGATGGGGCAGTAGCCGGACGAATTTCGAATGGCGAATGGCGAATGACGAATCAAGACCGAACCCCGAATGGCCAAACGCCGGGTCGGAGTGCGGTTGGACATCAGAGCCTTCGAGCTTCGGACTTCTGCACCGCGCCGCCGTCCTTTCTTGACTCAGCGGCGGGCAGTCAGTAGATTTTTCCCAGATGGACTCATCTTCACTCGGCCTGCTGCGCCAGTTCGTGGACCTCGACCGCGCCGAAGTTGTGGACGCGCGCGCGACCGGAGGCGAGGTCATCAAGATTCCCCTGATGCAGCAAGTCCTGCCCATGCACGCCTTGGGCGTTGTGGCGGACAACCTCGCTTGGTTTCTTGAACAGGTGACGGGCCGTGGCTACCAGAAGGCTGAGGAAGTGTATGACATCGGGTACACGGTGCGCGAACCCGGCCACCAGGCCTATGGCATGAAAGTCACCGCCGAGGCCAACACCGTGATTGTTGCCCGAGTGGCATTGCTGGAAGACGATACCATCTTCCACCGGTACGTAGACTACCTACACACCGGCGTCCTGCTCTAGTCTTTAACCCAACTAGAAAGCCAGCAGCAGCAGTTCCGCGGCGAAGGCGAATGCTGCGAGCCAGAGCAACACCGGAGACAGGTCGGATGATTGGCGATTGGCGATCGGCGATTGGCGATCGGCGGAAACAGGCAGGACCTGATAGCCAAGCGTCTTGAGTGAATCTGCCGGGAAAGGCGACAGGTCGCCCTCGGCGGCAAGGACATTGACAGCATACGGCCGGTCGTCGACCAGATAGATGCCGGGTTGCTGGGTCCGGGTCAGCGCGATCTCGGCACGTCCGGCTCCCGGTTCGGGTGTCTGGCTCAAGCGACCAGCCGGCGTCGAAACCGTGACCGGACCCGAACCGCTGACCGGCGCGTGGATTGTATCTCCGACAAGATACTCGGCGCGCAGCGGTCCGCTGGTAAGGTAGAGCAGAGTCCGGTGGAGCAGCGGCACGAACGGAGCTTTGAACACGAGGTCGGTGAAGTCTGGCACGGCAGTGAACGCCCACAGGACGAGGCGGCCGTTCTCCGCATCCAACATCAGCGGCTCGCCATCCGATAGCCGCGCAAGAACCCGGGCCCCGGCCGGGTCCAACCGGGCATGAGTGAAGAAACGCGCTGACGACAGGCCGGCAGCACCGATGATATCCATCACAGGATGGGTCGTGTCCACCGAGACAACCGAGACGAATCCGGCGGGTTGCGACAATCCGTGAAACCGGATGCGTCCGGCCAGCAGCGACGAATCCGCGGGAGCATTACCGAACATCACCAGGGCCGAGCCGCCGGACTGAAGGAAGAAGTCGAGCCGAGTCCAGTCGGGTCGGCTGAGCGCGGCAGCATCGGTGACGACGACTGCCCCGAACCGGCGCGGGTCGTAGCGGCCGAAATCGGTCGCGGCAACTGTGGTCAGACTGAAGACCGACGAAGAGTCCGCACCAAGCGCGTCGACCAGATACCGCGCCGGGGCGGCGGGCGATTCCACCACTAGCACCGAGATGCGCTGCGGCTGGTATGCCGCGAGCCAGCGCGTGTTGTCCGCTTCGAGCGAATCGCCGCGCAGTTCCACCTTCGCGACGTGATACCCGGAATCGGTGAGCGCGGTCTCAAAGGTCACGGTCGCGGACGAGTGCGGCTTGATGGCGACGGCCTGCTCCTCGTGGTGGTCACCGAGGGTCAGAACCGCGGTACGCGTTGCCGGGTGCGGGCCGTAGTTGGCGAAGTCAGCCTTGATGCGCGTCGCCCGGCCCGCGACCGGGAAACGTTCCTCGGTGTAGAGCCGGGTAACGCCCGCGTTGTCCGCATCCGGCGGAGCGACCGCGGCGAGCAGGACCGGTACGTCAGCCGGCGGTCGCCAGTTGGAGGGCATCGCGCGGGCCTGCAGGTCGGTAACGACCGCGACATCAGCGTGTGCGGGCCGGGCGAACTCGACCGCACGCCTCAAAGCGGGCTCCAGTATCGCCGCGGAATAAGACGGCTTCAGCGAGTCAAGCACGGGCAGCAGCGTACCCGGCGTCTGCCACTGCAAACCGGAAACCGGCAACTGGTCACTCGCCCTGGCAAGCGCAGCCCGTCGCCCCGGCCCCAGCGAACCGATGAGTTCCCGCGCTGCTGCAATCGCCCGCTGCCATTGCGGCCCCATGCTGTACGAGTCATCGAGCACGACAATCAGGTCGTTCGACCGGCCGAGTCCGGGCAGGCGGTGCCGGACATAGGGCCGGGCCAGCGCGAGCAGCAGCGCGAGCAGTGCGAGTGTGCGGAAGATAAGCAGCAGCAACTCCTTCAGCCGGAGCCACGAGAACCGTTCGCGCCGGACGGTCGTGAGCAAGAGCAGCGACGGAAACTCAGCACGCCTGAGCCGCAGGCGACTGAGGATGTGAATGACGACAGGAATCGCGGCCAGCGCGGCGAGCGGCAAGAGAGAGGGCGCTGAGAAACCCATCAGCTAAGAAAGGACAAAGGACGAAGTGGTAGGGACAAAGCAACCCGGAAAGAGGAAAGGACAAAGGCGACCCGTCCGACTTTCACCGCTTTGTCCTTTCCTGCTTGCTTTGTCCTTTGTCCTTGATACTTCGTACTCTTCTCCCTACCGCATTCGGCTGCGTCTCTCCAGGTATGAGAACAGCGCTCGGTCGAACGGCGTGTCGGTCGTTACCCGGTGATAGTCAATCGCGGCCTCGCGGCAGCCGCGCTCGAACGTGGCGAAGAACCGGTCGAAGTCCTTCTGATACTGCTCGCGCAGCACGCGTGGGTCAACGGTCAGTTCGCGGCCGGTCTCCATGTCCCTGAGCACGACCGGGTTGCGGAACGCGAACTCGCGCTCGTTCGGGTCCTGGATGTGGAAGACCAGCACCTCGTGCTTCTTGTGCCGGAAGTGGCGCAGCGCGGTCAGCACGGCCTGCGGCTCATCCCACAAATCCGACATGATAATGACGAGGCCGCGGCGCTTCACCCGTTCGGCCAGTTGATGGAAGGTGCCGGCGATGTTCGTATCGCCGCCGGGCTTCACGGCCGCGAGTTGGCGCAGGAGCGCATTCAGATGAGCAGGCGTGCTGCGCGGCGGCACGTAGGTGTTTATCTTGTCCGAGAAGGTGATGAGACCGGCCGAGTCTTTCTGGTGCAATAGCAGGTAGGCGAGGCTCGCGGCAAGGCAGTTTGCGTACTCGAGCTTGGTGACCTTCCCGGTCGTGTAGGCCATCGAGCCCGACGCATCGAGGACGAGGTAGGCACGCAGGTTGGTCTCTTCCTCGTACTCGCGGATGACGAACCGGTCGGTCTTGGCGTAGACCTTCCAGTCAATCCGCTTCGGCTCGTCGCCGGGCATGTACGGCCGGTGCTCGGTGAACTCGACCGAGAAGCCCTTGTATGGAGAACGGTGCAGGCCGGCGAGGAAACCCTCGACCACCAGCCGCGCCTTCAGGTCGATGCCCTTCAGCTTGGCGACGACTTCGGGTTTCAGAAAGCGCGTGGTATCAGGCACGGGCCACTAGTCTACCGCAGAACGCAGCATCCGCAAACGCGGCACGAGTCCTGACTTGTTTGGCACGGTGAGTCTCGCTGGTTGACACTGCCAAGGTGGCAGTTAAACTGACTTAGATAACCGGAGGAGTTTCTGAGACGCGTTGTGCTGTTCGCGGTCTGCGTCATCGCGGCGACAGCGGCCGCCGCGCAATGGCATTACCTGTCCGGCGGCAAGCTGTCGGGCATATCAAGCGTCGGCAGCTTTGTCTGGGCAGTCGGGCAGGATGGCCTGTTTTTCTATTCGGAGGACAACGGTCAGCACTGGCGTCGAGTTCCCCGATTCACCACCCGCAATCTCGTTGATGTCGAGTTCTGGGACCAGAGCCTTGGGCTTGTCACTGCCGAGGGTGGTATCGTATATCGTACTACCGACGATGGCGCCAGGTGGGATTCGATGAACGTCCCACATAGCGGAAACCGAATTCGCTGGTTGTCAGCTTCCAGTGTCTACATCGCCGCCCGCGACAGTTCGTTCCTTCTGCGATCCAACGATGCAGGGCTGACCTGGTACCAATGGTATCCCCCGGGACATCCTTGGTTCTTGGATACGCTACACGGCTGGGCAGGCCAGTGCGACTCCGTGATGAGTACGCGAAATGGGGGCGTGAGTTGGGTGGGTCGCGGTAATCTACCCAACCCCGACTGGGTGATTGCGTGCGACGAATTCGGATTTGCCGATACACTTACTGGCATCTGTGGCTTTGAGCAGGACTATGGTGAACCGCACAACCCGGACCCACACTACTACTGCTGGGCCGCGACTGCGGATGGTGGCGGGAGTTGGGCATCTCTCTCGTCTGTCAACCAATCGCCTATCCGTGGCTGCGATGTGGCTTCCAATGGCCGTGTGTTTGCGCTTGAGGAGAAGCGTTGCGGCTGGTATCAATATGGTGGGCTGAATTGGGTCAGTTTTAGCCGAACACAGTCGCTCTACGACGTACACGCAGTCCGTGGTGACTGCGCGTGGATCTGCGGTTGCGGAGGTGCCGTATGGAAGTCACCTGACGGCGGCCAGACTTGGCAATTGTGCCGGGCTTCGAATGGCACTATCTTGAGCAACGTGCAGTTCTCAGATAGCACGCACGGCTGGGCATCTGGCTACGGCGGCCTTGTTCTGAAGACCACTGATGCCGGCCGGTCATGGAGCGATGTCTCGGTGTCCGTGAGCTGGGGTTATCCATACACAAGCATCGCCGCGATCAACAGCACGACCGCTGTCTGTTGCCTTGGATACAGCCGATATACCGAGATGGGCTACTATTGGTATGGCTACTTCGCCGCATTGCGCACGTCCGACGCCGGCGTGTCGTGGGACACTACGCGTTTCGTAGACATGCAGAACGACTGGGACGGCCCGATCGGCTCCTCCAGGATAGCTCGCCAAGGTGGTCACCTGTGGCATGCAGGGCTGCGTACGCCCAATGGCAACTCTCTGCGCAGCACCGACGGTGGCGTGACGTGGCTGGACATGGACACCTTGGGCGTCGTCTCGGACAGGCAAGAGCCGTATGACATCAGCTTCGTCGACACGCTTCATGGCTGGGCCATTGACTCGCGCAAGGACATCCGTCTCACGGCCAACGGCGGCGACTCGTGGACCATCATCGCGACGGGTCTCAACGTGAAGCGCCTGAAGATGACGACTCTGACCACCGGCTGGGCGATCTCCGATTCAGAGTTGTTCAAGACCACTGACGGCGGGGTTACCTGGGAGGGCGCAGTTGCTGATAGCGGGCTGCAGGCAATCGCCTTCTGCGACTCGAGTCACGGTGTGATAGTCGGCCTGCACGGCCTGATTCTCCGTACCAGTGACGCGGGGCAGACATGGGTGAGGGACTCAAGCGAATTCACGTCCGACTTCTATGACGTGTGTATGCTCGACAGCACCCATGCTTGGGCAGTAGGGCAGTATGGCCTCGTGCTGGGTTTCGGCGACTGGGCGATAGGCGTGAACGAGGCAGGCGAGCATGTCAGTCCGCGCGGGCGGCCCTTCGCCGTTTCAGTGCGGCCGAATCCGTGCCGGGTTCGAGCGACTGTCGAGTTCTCAAGTCCGCTGTCCAAGCCGACGCAGGTGAAGCTGGTCGATGCTGCCGGACGCGTGAGGCAGGCAGTCTCGGTGCGAGCCGGGGCGCGATATTTGGACCTCGACATGCGTGACACTCCGAGCGGAGTCTACTTCGTCCACACGGGCGCAGTCCCTGCTGTCCGTCTCGTGGTCCAGCACTAGCCAGCTAGCCTGCCCTCCACCAGCGTCTACGGCCTTGGCGCGATGGCGTCGAACACTTCTGTGCGGATTCTCGACAGCACGGCAGGGTCCGAGCCGCGGCAGAACACGGAGGAAGGAAGACGGAGGCGAGAGAAGGAGAGAGGACTGAGGAATGAGGAGAGAGGAATCCGGGAAGAGGACCGAGGTCGGAGGATGGAGGATTCGCGTCCGGACCTGAGGACGATGTTCCGAGCAGGGAAGGAGAAGTCGGGTTTGGCCCGATTTGGCCTTGCATCAGTCTGGATGTTGTTCGCGCGCGGGTCGGAGTCAAGGCCAGCGCGCAAGTGGATTTCGAGATCAGCGAGAGGGCAAAAAGAACTGAGGACTTAGTGACTCCAGCCAATCGAGCGTAACTCAATTGCTCTCGGTCGGTTAAGCACTGTCGAGTCGCGGAGAATCCGCATATAGGGGTCGCCCGGGGGCTAGCCTTCGAAGGAGCATTCGAAGAAGCCATGAAACAAGCCTTGAAATGAGCTTTGAGCTGAGCTTTCAGAAGAACTTTGACGCGAGCTTTCGTCGGAGCTTTGAGGCAAGCGATGCGAGAAGCGATGCGCTGAGCCTTGAAACGAGCGATGCGCGAAGCGATGTGGCGAGCGCTGAAACGAGCGATGTGATAAGCGATGAAGTAAGCTCTCGAGTTAGATTTCTTGGGAGCTTTGAAGGGAGCTCTCTGCCGAGCTTTCAGAGGAGCTTCTAACGGCGCATTCAGCGGCATTTTCGATTGCCGATTGTCGAGTGTCGATTGGCGGGAGTCGCAGGGCGGTTGTCCGCTTGTCGACTGGCAAGTGCTGCCCGCGACGACGCCAGAACCGGATTCGATTCGGGACTCAATCTGCGTCCATCTGCGGGATCTGTGGATAGTCTGGTCCGAGCCTTGGCGAACTTGGCGTCTTGGCGGTTCTCACATCTGTGCCATCTGCGTCATCTGCGGTTTATCCTCTCCGGCCCGGCTTGATTGAGGAGCGGTTTCCGCTAGATTGAGGCGTGGCGCTAGCGAGCATCAGTTTGCGAGGTTTCAGGAATCTCGAACCTACATCCGTCGACTTCGCCGAGGGCTCGAACTACCTGTTCGGGCCGAACGGCGCGGGGAAGACGAACCTGCTTGAGGCAATCCACTACTTGGCCATCGGCCGGTCGTTCCGCCGATGCCCGGATGCGGAGCTGCTCGGATTCGGCAGGGACGTGCTCGTCGTCTCCGGAAAGGATGAGAGTGGCGAGCGGGCCGAGATAAGGTTTGACGGCCGCGAGAAGCGGATACTGAGAAACGACATCCCGGTGGACAAGTTGTCGGAGTACTTTGGGTGGCTGCCCGTGGTCGTGCTGCTGCTGGAGGATATCGAGCTGGTGAAGGGCGCGCCGGGAATCAGGAGAAGCTTCCTCGACATGGCCATATCGAAGGCGGAAGGAGGAGACAAGTCAAAAGCCAAAAGCCCAGAGCCAAGAGCCAACGGCAAGGGCAGGACGAAGTTAGAAGCTAGAAGCGAGAGTCTGGAAGCTAGAATGGCTGAGACGGAAGGCGAAGGGCGAACGGCGAGAGGCGGAATGCGCGACGAGGAAAAGAGTTACATCGCGCTGATCGCCGGGTACCGAAGGGCTGTCAGCCAATACAATCGCCTTCTGGAGCGGTCAGCCGTTAGCCGTGAGCCGTTAGCCGACTTGGCAGCTTGGGAGGAGGAGTTGGTGCTGTCGGGCGTGCCAGTGTATGAGTCGCGGCTGGCGAAGGTAGGTGAACTGCTTGAGAACGCGGTGAAACATTATGAGCGGTTGGCAGGACATGGGGCGATGTTCAGCTACAGGTCGAGTGTCGAGAACATCGGGACACGATCCGAATCCTCGAAGGATTCGGTCATGTCCCTCGCTGACGCATTCCGGCAGAGGTTGGCGGCAACGCGCGAGCGGGCGCGGGCCCTCGGACACGCGTTGGTCGGGCCGCATCGGGATGACATCAGAATCGCGCGGGGCGACCGCGAGTTACGGAAGTTCGGCTCCGTCGGCGAGCAGCGGCTGGCCGGCATCGCCTTGCGGTTGGCCGAGGCGGACATGATTCTCTCCGCAGGCAGGCAACGGCCGGTGTTTCTGCTGGACGAGGTCGCGTCAGAGCTGGATGAGCAGCGGAGCCGGATGGTGCTCGCGATGGTGGCGGAGAGAGGGCAGATGGTGTACGCAGCAGCGAGAAGAATGCAGGATTCAAGGATTCGAGGATTCAAGGATTCTAGTGACGCGGACTCGTGCCGGGATAGCTCTGTTTCACTTGACCCCTCGAATCCTGGACCCCTTGATTCCTTTGGCGGAAAGGAATTCCATGTCGAGGCAGGGAAGGTCTCGGAGCTTTCGTAGCGTAGGTAGCGTGCTGCCACGCGTCCTGAAGGGGTTGAAGCTCGACAAGGTGCTGGCCTCGCAGCGGGCCGTGACGCTTTGGCCGGAGATAGCCGGGCCGAAAACCGCCGCACACACGCGCGCGCTTGAGGTGGATGGCAGCACCCTCGTGGTTATCGCCGACAGCCAGGCGTGGATGACGCAGCTCCGGTTCCTGAAGCCGCAACTGCTGAGGAAGATCGAGACGCGCATGGGAGCGGGGTTGGTCAGCGACGTACGATTCGTGCTCGGACGCGCACGCACCGCGCATTGATTCCTCACGCCCATGCCTCTCCTCAGTGAGTAGAGGGAGAGCGAAGCGAGGGTGAAGATGATAAGCAAGGACAGACCAGCATTCAGAAACCAGAGACGAGAATGCAGAGTCGCAGAAACGAGCCGGGATGCCGGCCTACAGAGGCGAAATTGAGCTTGATTATTAGGCGTCAGAGAGTATCATAAGGCCCCATGGCAGAAGCCTACAATGCAGCACAAATCCATGTCTTAAAAGGTCTCGAAGCTGTCCGGCACCGGCCCGCGATGTACATCGGCGACATCGGGGTCCGGGGTATGCATCACCTGATTTACGAGGTGGTGGACAACGCGATTGATGAGGCGCTGGCCGGCTTCTGCGACGAGATAACCGTGACAATCCACTCGGATGACGAGGTGTCGGTTCTGGACAACGGCCGCGGCATTCCGGTGGACATGCATCCGACCGAGAAGCGGTCGGCGCTCGACGTGGTGTTGACCGTGCTGCATTCCGGGGCGAAGTTCGAGCACAAGGTTTACCAGATTTCGGGCGGGCTGCACGGCGTGGGTGTGTCGGTGGTGAACGCGCTGTCCGAGCACCTGGCCGCGGAGGTCTACCGGGACGGCAAGGCTTACCGGATGGACTTCGAGCGCGGCAAGGCGCAGGGCGACCTGCAGGTCATCGGCAAGACGAAGCTGCAGGGAACCCTCATCCGGTTCAAGCCCGACGCGCAGATTTTCAAGAAGGTCGAGTTCAAGGGCGAGGTCATCCAGGCGCGGATGCGCGAACTTGCCTACCTGAACAAGGACATCAAGATAAACCTGAAAGATGAGCGGACGGGCACGTCGGAGACGTTCCACTACCCGAATGGCCTGGCTGACTTCGTGAAGTTCCTCGACACCGGCCGGACTGCGCTGCACAAGCCGGTGATGATTGAGGAGGACCGGAACGGAATGCACGTCGACGTGGCGTTCGAGTACAACGACGGCTACGTCGAGTCGATCTTCTCGTTCGCCAATACCATAAACACCCACGAGGGCGGCACCCACCTTTCCGGTTTCAAGTCGGCGCTCACGCGTACGCTCGGCGAGTACGCGCGCAAGTCCAACGCCCTGAAGGAAGGGGACGAGCTGACCGGCGAGGATACCCGTGAGGGGCTGACCGCGGTGGTGTCCGTCAAGATCGGCGACCCGCAGTTCGAGGGCCAGACCAAGACCAAGCTCGGCAACGGTGAGGCCAAGAGCGTGGTCGAGACGGTGGTGAACGAGAAGCTGGCCCAGTACTTCGAAGAGAACCCGCGCTTTGCGAACCGGATTGTCGAGAAGGTGCTGACCGCGGCCAAGGCGCGGATGGCGGCGCGGAAGGCGCGCGACCTGACCCGGCGGCGCTCGCTGCTCGAGTCCGACAGCCTGCCCGGGAAGCTCGCCGACTGCTCCTGCGAGGACCCGGCCTCAAGCGAACTCTACATCGTCGAGGGCGACTCGGCCGGCGGTTCGGCCAAGCAGGGACGGAACCGGGAATTCCAGGCAATACTGCCGTTGCGCGGCAAGATCCTGAACGTCGAGAAGTCGAACCTGAACAAGATACTCTCGAACAACGAAATCCGCACGCTCATTTCCGCGGTCGGCGCGGGCATCGGCGAGGAGGACTTCGACGCGCAGAAGGCACGTTACCACAAGATTGTCATCATGACCGACGCGGACGTCGACGGTTCCCACATCCGGGTCCTGCTGCTGACGTTCTTCTACCGGTTCATGCAGCCGCTGATCGAGGCGGGCTACGTCTACATCGCCCAGCCGCCGCTGTACAAAGTGAAGCAGGGCAAGACCGAGAACTACCTGTACAGCGACGAGGCCCTCGCGAGCCTTTCCAGCAAGAACAAGGGTACCGCGTTCGACATCCAGCGGTACAAGGGCCTCGGCGAGATGAACCCGGAGCAGCTCTGGGAGACGACCATGAATCCGGACAAGCGGACGCTCAAGCGCGTCGCGATGGAAGACGCGACCGAGGCCGATGCCGTGTTCCGGATGCTGATGGGCGACGAGGTCGAGCCGCGCCGTGACTTCATCGAGAAGAACGCGGCGCATGTCGAGAACCTTGACGTGTAGCGACCAACGGTCGCTATACGTAATTTCTAATTCCCAATTCCTAATTCCCAACGAACCAGGAAATGACCGAGGATGAATTCCTGATTGCCAGTCCCTAATCAATGAGGAAATGACGAAGCACCAATCCGGCTCGCCTTTCGGTCATTGGTCATTGAGAATTGATTGGTCATTAGGAATTGAGACTTGGTCATTGAAGCCGAGGACCGTAAGAACAGCCTATTGAGGGACAGCATAACTTCATAACCGGGAGGCAAATGTGGCTGACAGAAAACTTCTGCGTGAACTGACCGAGGCGTTTGGACCGTCGGGTTTTGAGACCGAATCGGCGAACATCATGGCGCGGGAACTTGCCGGCGCGGGCAAGGTCGCCCGCGACGGCCTGGGTAGCGTTGTCTGCAAGGTCGCCGGCTCGTCCGAGCGGCCGCGCATCATGGTGTCGGCGCACATGGACGAAGTCGGGTTTATGGTGAAGTCCATCACCACCGATGGCTATGTCAGATTCCTGCCGATCGGTGGCTGGTGGCCGCAGGTGCTGCTCGGCCAGCGCGTGCTGGTGCGGACCCGCAAGGGCGATTTCCCCGGGGTCATCGGTTCGAAAGCGCCGCATGAATTGTCCGATGAGGAGAAGAAACAACTGCCGGATATCGACCGGATGTTCATCGACCTGGGCTGCGCCGAGGGGTTCGACGTCAAGATGAAACTCGGCGTGCGTCCCGGCGACCCGATCGTGCCGGTATCACCTTACGTCGAGCTCGGTAAGAACCTGATGATGGCCAAGGCGTGGGACGACCGCGGCGGCTGCGGGATCGTGATTGAGACCGCCCGGGCGCTGGAGGGGAAGAAGCACCCGAACACCGTCTTCCTGGTGGGCAGCGTGCAAGAGGAAGTCGGCCTGCGCGGGGCGCGGACCGCGGCCGAGGTGGTGCAGCCGGACGTGGCGCTGGCGCTCGACGTTTCGCTCTGCTACGAGCACCCGGACAAGGCTCGTAAGGGCGTGACCGAGCGGCTGGGCAACGGCGCCGCCATCCTCGTCCACGACAGCACGATGATTCCCAATACGCGGCTGCGCGACTGGGTGATTGACCTCGCTGAGAAGAAGCGCATCAAGTACCACCTGACGACCGTGCGCGGCGGGTATGACACAGGCGTTATTCACATCCATCGTTCGGGTGTGCCGTCGCTCGCCATCGGCTGGCCGACCCGTTACATCCACGCCCACACCGGCATCATCTCCGCAACGGACTACGACGCGACCGTAAAACTCCTGACCGCCATCATCGAGAACCTCGATGAGGCGGTCAGTAAGAGTCTGCGGTCTTTCTAGCTAATGCGTTCCGTAGCCGCCACCTGACCCGAAGCTGGTCAGGATCGACAGGTACGGCATGATGATGGCGATGATCAGGAAGATGACGCCGATACCCATGAAGAGAATCATTATCGGCTCGATCATCGCGGTCAGGTTCTTGACCGCGTACTCGACTTCCGAGTCGTAGTAGTCCGATACCTGTTTGAGCATCTCGTCCAGAGCACCTGATTCCTCGCCGGTCGCAACCATCTGAACTACCATGACCGGGAACACGCCGAGCTCCCGCATCGGCGCGGCCAGGCCGCGACCGCGGCGGACCGACTCCGACAGCTTGTCGACCGCTGCGCCCATGTAGGAATTGCCGACGGTCTTGGCAACCAGGCCCAGGCTGCGCAGGATGGGCAGTCCCGTGCGGTCCAGGGTTTCGAACATCCGCGCGAACCGCGAGAGCGCCATCTTGTAAAAGATGGGCCCGAATACCGGTATCCGCAGCTTAAGCCGGTCCCACCAGAGGCGTCCGGCCGCCGTCCGGATGAACAGGTAGAACAGGATCGCGGTACCGGCGACGAGCAGCAGGAGGATGTACCAGAAGTGGGACATGAAGTTCGTGAAGGCGATGAGGATCTTCGTCGGCAGCGGCATCTTGCCGCCCACCTGAGTGAGCAGCATGGTGAACTTCGGCAGCACGAACGTCGCGAGTACGACGATGGCGCCGACGAAACCCACCATCAGGATGATAGGATAGCGCATCGCCGCGCCGACGTCCGACCCCAGCTTGCGATCGTGCTCCAGCAGCAGCGAGAGACGGTCGAGGATGTCGTCCAACACACCGCCCGTCTCGCCGGCCCAGATGGAGTTGACGTAGATCTCGTTGAAAACCCGGGGGTGTTTGGACATCGCCGCCGAGAGCGCGGTACCGCCCATCAGGTCTTTGCGGATCGCGTCGAGCGCGCGGGCGAGCGGCTTGGCCTTGGTCTGGGCCTGCAGCGCGCCGATGGCCGAGAGCATCGGCAGGCCGGCGCGGTGCAGGGTCACGAACTGCCGGGTGAAGTTGATGAGGTCAACCGGCTTGGTTCGCTCGAAGAAGCGGCCGATGTCGATGCTGATGTTGGCCGACTTCTTTTCCTCGCGGATCGTAATGGGCACGTACTGAAACGAGTCGAGGCGTTCGACGATCGTGTTGATGTCGCCGCCCTCGAGTGTGCCGGATATGATCTTACCTTCTTTGTCGCGGACTTTGTAGCGGAATACTGGCATATCCTTCGCTCCTCTAGTTACTCAGTCCGTTCGGCTTCATCCATCAGTTCTTCGATGGTGGTGACGCCGGAGACGACCTTGGAGATGCCGTCTTCCCAGAGCGTCTTCATGCCGAACTCACGGGCCAGCGCGCGAATGGCGGCGGTCGGCGGCCGCGTGACTATCATCTCGCGGAGGCGGTCGTTGATCTTCATCACTTCGAAAATACCGATTCGGCCCCGGTAGCCGGTGTTACGGCACCGTTCGCAACCTTTGCCCCGGTAGAACTTGGTACCGGGCGGCAACTCCAGTTCCTCAAGCAGCTTGGCCGGCGGGTCGTAGTCTTCCTTGCACTTCGGGCAGATCTGCCGCACCAGCCGCTGCGCGACCGTGCCTTCCATGGCGGACGCGACCAGGAATGGCTCGATACCCATGTCGATGAGACGGGTGACGGTGCCCGGTGCGTCGTTGGTGTGGATGGTCGAGAACACGAGCTGGCCGGTCAGCGCGGCGCGGATGGCGACGCCGGCCGTCTCGCCGTCACGGATTTCGCCGATAAAGATGCAATCCGGGTCCTGACGGAGAATGTGCCTCAGGCCCACCATGTAAGTATACCCGGCCCGCTCGTTGACCATGGACTGACAGACCTTGTCCATGTCATACTCGATCGGGTCCTCGATGGTAATGATGTTCTTGTCGCCGGAACGGATCTCGCCCAGGATGGCGTACACGGTCGTGGATTTGCCCGCGCCGGTCGGGCCGGTCACGAGGATGACGCCGTGCGGCTTGGCGATCATCTCTCGCATGAGGACCGCCGTTTCGCCCTGCAGGCCGAGCTCGTCGAGGGAGAGCAGGCGTAGCCGGTCAAGGATACGCATGACCACTGTCTCGCCGTAGGTTGTCGGGAATGTCGATACGCGGAAGTCGATCTCGCGGCCGTCGACCAGGGCGCCGTAGCGGCCGTCCTGAGGAAGACGCTTCTCGGCGATGTTCATGCGCGACATGATCTTGATACGAGAGACGACGGCAAGCTGCAGCGCCTTCTTCGGAGAGACAATGGGGTGGAGGATACCGTCGATGCGGTACCGGACCGTGAGGCCTTCCCGTGTGGGTTCGATGTGAATGTCGGACGCGCGCTCGCGGACCGCGCGGATGATCATCTGGTTCACCCACCGGACGACGGGGGCCTCGGAGGCCATTTCCTCGAGCTTGCTAGGCGCCGCCGCCTGTTCGAGCTCGGCGGCCGTGCCCTCTTCTTCCTCGGGCAGGTCGTCGAGGCTCATCGATTCCGGTTCATCAGGCAGGTCGGCTGTCTGGGCCGTCGAAATGTACTGGTTGAGCGCTTCCTGCAGGTCGGAGTCTCGGCAGACCATCGGTTCGACCTCCATGCCGGTCATGCGGCGCACTTCGTCGACGTTGAAGATGTCGCCCGGGTCGACGAATGCCGCCGCCAGCGTGTTGCCGGCACGGAAAAGCGGGATGACCTGTCTCGTGCGCATGAACTGCTCCGGGAACATCTGCAGTACCTCGGAGTCGATCTTGAAGTTCGTCAGGTCAACAAAGGGCACACCGTAGCGCTGCGCGAGTGCCGCGCCGGACTCTCCGCCACCGGGGCCTTGCTTCTGCTTGTCTTCAGGCATAGACGCCTCCTTCACGGTCGGGCGTACTGCCGGCTATTCGCCGGCAGGATTCGGAAATTACGGACGAATAAGGATGGACCCACATCGCTGTTCATTATACATACCATGCCGGTCACGCGTCAAGCTATTTCAAGCAGCGTGTTGCCGTCGAAAGTCCTGCCTCCGGCCGGGATCGTTTGACTAGGACCGCATCTGGTCTATACTCAAAGGCTTATGGAAGGACTTGTTGAGCTGCTGCAGTCCCTGAGCCGTCAGTCGCAGAAGCTGGCCCGACAGCTTGTCACGTACCGGAGTCTCCTCGCCCAGCCGATGGAGAAAGTCCACGCTCGGGCCAGCGCTATCGCCGAGCTGGGTGCCGCTGTCCAGGCCTTCCCCGATGCCGAGGTCCGGCAGCGAATGCTCGACTGGCTCCGGGCGGAGTCGGAGGCGATTGAGCAGAGCCGGGCCGAATTCCGGTTCCAGTTCGGACGCCAACTGGTGTCCGGGCTTGAAGGATCCGGGATGGCGGTGAGCGGGCAACTGCCCCTGCTGCGGGTCGGGCTGTTCACTTTGCGGACCGACTTCGACGCGGGCACGGCGACCATCTACTGGGGACCGGAGATCGAGAAGTTGAAGTCCGGCATCGCGCTCGCCCCGACGGAACTGGCGGCGACGCTCCGGAAGTGGAACGACCGCCTGCGGCAGAAGTCGGTACCGCCCGACCGGCTGCTTTCACTGTCGCATCGCGCGTATCAGCGGGTCTGCACTTTCAAGGGTCTGGGCGAGGGAACCCGGGTTTTCCTGCTCGACCTGCTGTCGGAGCTGGTCGTCCTGATGCAGCCGGAGAGCTTCCGGCTGAACCCGGCGCGGGAGAAGTTCGTCGAGTATCCGCGTGTCCGGTTCAGCTACGACCTGTTCCGGTTGAAGCAGGCCGGCGCGTATGCGGTTGGTGAGGTGCAGTTGAAGCTGCACGTTGCCAACTTCGACGCCACGACCGAGAAGGCGAAGGCGCTCTGGGTTCCGGACAGCGAAGAGGGTGGCGGCACGCACTACTCCTACATTTCGTTCGGCAGGTAGAATGAGCGAAGAACGCGTCGCGACGCCGATGGAGAGACAACTGGCCCTGGCCATAGTGAACAAGCTCGGCTCGACCGGCACGCCGCCGGAGTTCGGCATCGAGCACTTCACGGTCGGGCTGGAGCCGTACCTGCGGGTGCTCGAAGATGAGTATCTCAACGGTATCCTGAAGTTCAATCTGTCCAGTTTCAAGCTGATAACCGGCAACTACGGCGGCGGCAAGACTCACTTTCTGTACACGGTCCGGAATCTCGCGTTCCGGCACAACTACTGCGTCGCCTACGTCGGCCTCAATCCGACCGAGTGCCCGTTCGACAAGCTGGAGCTGGTCTACAAGAGCATCGCCGCCAACCTGATTGCGCCGCGGCCCGCCGACGCGCCGACCGCGGTCTGGGACAAAGGCATCGAATCCGTGGTCAGGAAGTGGCATGACGATCAGCGCAAGCTGCACGACCGGACCGACAACCTGCGCAAGTACCTCGAGACCCTGCCGACTACCGAGAGCACGAGCTTCAGCAACGCCGCGCGGGGTGCATTCGCCAGCCTGCTGGCTGAGGACGGCGAGGGGTTCAACGACGTCGTCCAGTGGCTCAAGGGGGAGGACGTATCCCGAGAAGTGCGGGCAATGCACCGGATCTCCGAACGGATCGACAAGGCGACGGCGTTCCGCGTGCTCCGCTCGCTCATCCAGTGGGTGCATGCCATCGGCTACACCGGGCTGGTGCTGCTGTTCGACGAAGCCGAGCGCGGCATGTCCATTTCCTCGTCGCGCGACAAGCGCCGGGCCCTGGACAACCTGCGGCAATTGGTGGACGAATGCGGCAACTCGCGACTGCCCGGGGCGATGGTTTTCTACGCCGTGCCGGACGAAAACCTGCTGCTTGAAGGTTCGGGCGGAGTCTACGAAGCACTGAAGCAGAGGCTGCGCACGACCCTCAACGAAACGAACCCGGTCGGCGTGCGCATCAACCTCGAGGATCTGGGAATCGAGCCGGCCGAGTTCCTCGGGCGCCTCGGCGAGCGGCTGGCCGTCCTGTTTGGCGACGCCTACGAGGTGCAGCTGCCCGAGGAGAAACGCGGCGCCATCGTGCGGACGCTGGCGGAGTTGGCCGCCTCAGCCTTCGCGTTCGACGTCGGGTACCGCCGGCTCTTTGTCGTCAGCGTGCTGGAGGCGTTCCATCAGCTTCGCGCCAAGCCGACGCTCGAGTTCGGCCGGAAGGAAGCGGAGAAGCTGCTGCGCGTGACCACCCAGCGCCTTGAGGTGGCCGACAAAGAGCAGGTCGAAAAGGAAGAGTTCTAGGCGCGGCCGCAGTCGGAATCCAGAAAACGGAAGCTGAAGCCGCAGGCATGACCGAACCGGTACGGGATCGCCGGCGCCGTCTGGTGTCGCACCCGGTGTTCGGCGAAGGGGAGATTCTAGACAGCCGCTGGCACGGGACCGAACTGCTGGTCCACTTCCAGAGCGGGTTGCGGCTGTGGCTCCCGACTCAGCGGGTGAGGCTGCTATCCAACATCGGCGATTTCGTCCCGGGCGAGGCGCAACCCGCGCTGGTCGAGATCGACACCATCCAGGCGCGCCGGATGATCGAGGCTTTCCGGCTCGGGATCGTACCCCACCAGGACGTCGAATCATTCACCTTCGGTCGCGAGAAGCCCATCGCCGTGCTGGACGCAGCCCTTGAGAGTCTCGCGCGCGGACAGGGCGACGTGTTCATGGTTGAGGGGGAGTACGGTTCGGGCAAGACCCACCTGCTGGAATACGTGCATCACCGGGCGTTGGCTTCGGGGATGGCCACGAGCCTTGTCCAGTTCGACCCGGCCGAAGTGAGCCCCCACCGGCCGAAACGCGTTTACCGCGAAGTCGTGCACAACCTGCGTTACATCAAGGACGCGACCGAGCACGGGTTCCGCGACCTGTTGCGCAGCGGGACCGCGCTGGACATGGCGGACCATGTATTCCTCGGGCCGGTGCTGGCGAAGCTCGGCAGGATTGACGCCGGCCACCAACAGAGCGAGGTCTTCTGGCAGTGGATAGAGGGAGAGAGCACCAAGGAGTACGCGACTGAACAGAAGAGCCCGTTCCGAGTCAAGGGCGGCCAGCGGATACCGGCGCTGTACGACTTCTCGACCGCCGCCGACCTGTACTGCAACATCCTCTCCGGCATGAGCTGGATGGCCCGGGAACTGGGGATGAAAGGGCTTGTGCTGCTGGTGGATGAGGCCGAAACGGTGACCCATCTCTGGGACATCATGTATCTTGCCAAGAGCGTGAACTTCATGGACGGACTGGTGCGGACCGCGCAGAACGACCCGGACTTGAAGCGCATCAACGACCGGATGGTCCATAACCAGGTGCGACCGGTGCCGTACATCTACCGGGATCCGTCGCTGCTCCTCGTCTTCGCGACCACGCCCAGTCCCTATGACTACGCCTACATCAAGCTGGCGAACCGCATCAAGCACCGGGTCGAGCTCGAGCCCTTGGAGGACAAGGCGCTGCTCGACGCCTTCTCTACGATGGTGATGATCTACCGGCGGGCGTACCCGGATTTCACCATCTCAGACCTGGACCAGAAGAGGCTGCTGCGCGAAGCCTCCCGCCGGAACATCGAAGGGGTACGCGCCTTCATCAAGTTCTCGGTCGAGGCGCTCGACGTGACGCGGCTCCGGGCGCAGGGCGTGCTGCCCCAGAACAAAGACTGACACGGACGAACACGGACCGACAGTGACTGAGCGCGAGATTCGCGCAGCCCTGAAGCGGACGTGGACGCCGTTCTTCTCACGCTTCGGCCGGCTGACCGAGGTCCAGGTCAAATCCATCCCGGTGATACTCGAAGGTCGGAACCTCGTGGTCATATCGCCGGCCGCATCGGGCAAGACCGAAGCCGTGGTCGCGCCGGCGGTCGAGCGGCTGTTGCCGGACCGGCGTGACCGGTTCTCGATACTCTACGTGTCGCCAACCCGCGCCTTGGTCAACGATCTGTTTCGCCGGCTGTCCGAGCCGCTTCAATACCTTGAACTGGCGCTTGCCCGCAAGACCGGGGACCACCCGGCGATCGACGAGTCAAAGCTCCCTTTCATGCTGATTACTACTCCGGAGTCGTTCGATTCACTCCTTTGTCGCCATACCCGGATATTCAAAGAGCTATCGGCTGTGATACTCGACGAACTGCATCTACTGGATAACACGCCGCGCGGAGACCAGTTGCGCGTGCTGCTCGAACGGCTGCGGCTGGTAAACGCCGGTATCCGGTACTACGCCTTGTCGGCCACGATTGACGACCTCGACATCGGCTCGCGCTACTTTCCCGATCCGGTTGTGGTCCAGGTGCCGGGTCGTCGCGAGATAGATGAAGATCTGATACCGATGGGCGATGGCTGGCCCGAGCGCGTGGTGGACGAACTGCGGAAGCGCGACTGCCGAAAGGTGCTCTGTTTCTTCAATGCCCGCTCGTACGCGGAGGAATACGCGAAGCTGCTCAACCGCCCGCCATTCACGAATCGGGTCTGGGTGCACCACGCCAGCCTTACCCGGGAGGCGCGGGAAGGCGTCGAGGCGACGATGAACCGGGAGAAGACCGGGCTGCTCTGCTGCACGTCCACACTCGAACTGGGAATCGACATCGGTGACATTGACGGCGTGGTGCTCGTGCGGCCGCCGTTCAATGTCTCGTCGCTGCTGCAGCGGATAGGGCGGGGCAATCGCCGGCGCCAGTCCAACCTGCAGGCGTTCGGGCTGTACCTGAATCCATGGGAGAAGTTCCTGTTTGAGACGATGTTTGAATGCGCCCGCGAGGGACGGCTGTACGAGAAGAGCTACACGCCGGCGCTGTCGGTGATACCGCAGCAGGTCTGCTCGTACCTGTTCCAGCGCCGGCGCATCGGTACAACCTGGGAATCGGTGCGGAAAGTCCTGCGGCCGCTTGCGGGCGGCGATGCGCCGATTGACCGGGCGTTCCGGCAGATGATCGACTCGGGTGAGGTCGTGGCGCAGCGGCCGGGAATCTACTTCAACGGCCCGACTACCGAGCAGCGGGTCGAAACCGGCAAGGTCCACTCAAACATTCAGGACAAGACTTTCGGCACCTACGACGTGCACGACATCACGACCGGCCGGCAAATCGGCGCGGTCTTCTTCGTATTCCATCACTTCGTACTGGCCGGACGCTCGTGGGAGCTGGTCGAGCATCGCGAGAAAGAGAAGAAGATAATGGTGCGGCCGCTGGCCGCGGTTTCGTCCAACACGAAGGTCTTCGAAGGGACGGGAACCGGCGGCTATTCGTACCGACTCGCGCCGGTGCTGAAGGCGCGGCTCTTCCCGGCCCTCGCGCCGAACCAGTTTCCCTACTTCCGGGACGGCAACCAACTGCTGTTCGTACACCTTCTGGGCTCGACCTACGGCTACATCCTGTCCGAGGCGCTGAGCGCGCAGGGCCGGGACACGAGCGACATGGACGGCAAGCTCTTCGTTCTTTCCGGCAGCAAGCCCGAAGCGAAACCGAAGACATTCCCGGCCCCCAGCCTGTCAGCGGTCCGGGACGTGGTCAGCGGGAGCCTGTTTCGGCTGGAGGACAGCCTTGGCTCCGGGGCGTTCTTCCGTTCTCTGCCCGAGGAGTTGCAGATTGAGGACCACCTCCTGACGCTCGATGTCCGCGGCCTGCTCGAGTTCCTCAAAGGACTGGAGCCGGTGGAGTTGCCGGCGGAGGAAGTGACCGCGCAGATGAGGCGGCACCTGGGCGGCAATGCCCAATTGCCAATTCCCAGTTCCTAACGAATCACCAGTGAGGAGAAATGGCCGGGGACGGCTTGATTCACGGCGGCATGGCGCTAGAATCCGCAACTGTGAATGGGCCGAAACCGAAGACCGCACGGTTTGACCTCGAAGAGCGAACCGCGAAGTTCGGCTCCGACATCATACGTTTTGCGAAAACCATCCCCGACACACCGGTAGCGCGGCCGCTGGTCTCGCAACTGGTACGGGCCGCGACCAGCGTCGGTGCCAACTACTGTGAAGCGGACGATGCGGAATCTCGAAAGGACTTCCTGCACAAGTTGGGAATCTGCAGGAAGGAGGCGCACGAGACCAAGCACTGGCTGAGGATGGTCGTGGTTGCTGCTCCTGAGCTTCGGGCAGAGGGCCGCGCGCTCTGGCGGGAAGCACGCGAACTGAACCTCATCTTCAACGCCATCATTCGGAACACTCGCGCGAAATCAGCCGATGACGCCGAGTAGGACACGTCCATTGCTCGTTGCGTCATTGGTGCATTCGTTAGGAATTAGGAATTGGGCATTGGTTATTCCCTTCACCATCTGATGCGTCGTCTCCTGGTCGTTGCCTACTACATGCCTCCGTTGGGGCTGAGTGGCGTGATGCGGGTGACCAAGCTCTGCAAGTTCCTGCCCGAGGCAGGCTGGAAGCCGTTGATACTCACCGTCAAGCCCGTTGCCTATTACCACTACGACCCGCGCCTGCTCGACGACCTGAAGTCTTCTCGCATCTACCGGACCGAGAGCGTCGACCCGAACCGGCTGCTCAATCTTATCCGGACCAAGGCGAAGAAGCTGGCGCCGGCGATGTCCCACCGGCTCGGCGCCGGGCCACGGCGGCTCAACTACCTGCTGTTTCCCGACTCCAAGGTCGGATGGCTGCCGTTCGGTTCGGTCGCGGGCCGGCACATTGTCGACCGCGAGAAGCCCGCGGCCATATTTGCCTCCGCGCCGCCCTACACTGCTCTGCTGCTCGGAGTGCGGCTCAAGGCCCATGCCCACGTGCCGCTGGCGCTGGACTTCCGCGACCCCTGGCCGGCCGGATTTGCGCTGCCGCCGCGGCACCAGCGGACTGCTTTGCGACGGCTCCGCCGCTACCTCGTCGGCCACTCGGACCTCGTTCTGGCCGTTAATCACGGCACGGCACGAGCGGTCGGGCCACGCTGCGAGCTGCTGGAGAATGGTTTTGACCCGACCGACTTCGAAGTTGAGCCGGCCAAGCTCGATGGGTTCAGCGTCGTCCACGTCGGCAACCTCTGGCAAAATCAGGCCGAGGTCGCGTCCCTGGTCGCGGCCCTGCGGGCGCGGCCCGAGGCGAAGCTCTACCTGGCGGGCAGGGTGGACCGCGAGACCCAGCGCCGGTTCGAGCACGACCCGCAGGTGCGTCTGCTCGGCGTCCTGCCGCACAAAGAGGCCTGCGCGCTCATGAAAGGCGCGGGCGCACTGCTCTACATCGGCAAGCCCGCTCAGCCGGTCGGCATCAAGCTGTACGAGTACCTGGGTGCGACGCGGCCGATTGTCGTGTGGGGAGAAGGTTCGGAGGAGGCGGCACGGCTCGTGACCGAAGCCGGCGCGGGAGTTGCCTGCGGGATTGACGACGGGAAGCTGGCCGCAGCGCTGGACGACATGCAGAAGGACCCGGCGCGGTTCGCCCAGACGAGCCGGGACCGGTTCAACCGGCGCTCTCAGGCGCGCTGGCTCGCGGACCGACTCGAATCTCTGATCTAGCCGTCCACGGTCGATGACCATCAGAAGTGAGGCTGGAGCGTTCCGGTCCGGACGTACACAATTGCACTGGGAGATTCGTGGGAAGCGGGGATGTCCGTCGCCAGGCTCGGCGGAAAGTCGCGACGCAAGGGGCCTGGGTCCTGTATTCGCCGGTGTGGACGCATGTGTCCCGGACCGCGTCGCGAACTGCGCAGCAACGAGTGCGAGTAGCTGTTCGCGACGCTGGGCCGCGAGTTCCTCGCTAGGCCGTTCCGGTCGTTGTCCCTGAAATTCTTCACCGCATCGTTCCCGGTGACGTTCGACGCGAAGCTCGAGTGATTGCGTCCTCCGGAGTGTCTCGCGAGATTCAGTCACAGACCAGGGGGGAGGCATAGGAGGGGCCGGGACGGTGAGTGCGAGTAGAGCATTGAGAATATGGAAGTTAGGACCGATTTCGGCCATCGGCCGGATGTGTGCTATACTACACATGTGCCTTCTTGAATTGTCCCCCCGGGGATTGGAGGCGCACAAGCGCCATTGACCATTCAAGTCCCAAGGCCGGATGCCCGGGTCCTGGTCCGGAGCAAAGGGCGAAGTGGCAAGGGCGAAGTACCAACAATCCGGACAAGGCACATGCACGCAGTCCTTCCCGGGCATTCGCACTTTCTCGGTTGCTTTGTCTTTGGGAACCGTCCCCACGTCGACTGCTCATGGGACCGGGCGTTTGGGCGTCCTGGCTTCTGATCTTCGACCTGACTCCACGCGCCGGGAATTCTGTGGCTGACGCTGTCTCGGGTTTGGGGCGGCAACCCTATCGTTGACAGGCAGGGGTGAGGGGTTATACTCATAAGTTGCCTACTGCTCCGCTATTGTGGCCGGCGCAAGAAAGGGCTCTCCAGACGGGGCGCTCGCGCCAGCATCGGGCTGGAACCGACAGGGGCCGCCGGCAACAGAAAGTTACCCACAAAAGAAAGGGCAGTTAAAGGAGGAAGAATGAGCGTTGTAAATCGGCGCAACGCAGCAGTGATCGGCAGCTTGGTGCTGCTCTGCTCACTGAGTTTCGCGGGCTGGACACCACTTGTCTCGGGCACTACGAACGCCCTGTATTCGGTCTGTTTTCCCGCGGGCACACAGGTCGGATACGCGGTCGGTGTCGGCGGCACCGTCTTGAAGACCACTGACGGAGGCACCACCTGGACGGCGGAGTCCTCGGGTGCCATCGGCCAGTTGAACTCGGTTTTTTTCAACGACAACAATAACGGTGTTGCCGTCGGCAACCGAGGGACGATAATCAAGACTACTGACGGCGGAGCAACATGGACGAAGCCCACGTCCGGTGTCACCTACCCGCTGACCTATGTGGGGTTTCCCGGGAAAGGTCAGACCGGATACATCGGGGTGAACCACGTGGACAGCCTCGCTTCGGCTCTAAAGAGCACGGACGGCGGCTCTACCTGGTCGTCGTTGCCAGCCGGCGGAGTCATGGACAAGGGATACGGCGCCTATTTCGCGACCGTCAACAACGGCATCATTTTTGGTTACTCCGGTCTCTGCCTCGGGACCACTAACGGCAGCACTTTTGCGCACGACCAGAGCTGGTTCCACAACGGGCCCATCGTGGCCGCAGCGGCTTCGCCGACCACGCCCACGAAGGCTTACCTCATCGGCAACGACGAGACCCTGGGCATGGGCGTCATCCGGAACACGATGTCCTTTCCGCCCTCACTGTGGGACACGGCGATGACGGGGCCGTATCCGGCCGCCCCGGTTGCCTACTACGGCATAACATTCGCGACCGACAGCTTCGCGTACGTCTGCGGTGCCGGTGGGTTCATCGGCGTGACGAATACCCCCACCAATGTCACTGCCACCAGCACGCCCGGAGTCACCGGCGCGGTTAACGGCCTCTCCTTCCCCAGTGCCGATACCGGCTATGCAGTCGGCGAGGGCGGCATGATTCTCAAGACCACTGACGGCGGCAGGCCGTGGGCGCCGGGCGTGGCCGAAGGCAAAGCTCCGGTGGTACCGCGGGCAGGGCTCAGGGTCCTGTCCAATCCCGGACGTTACGGCATATCGGTTCACTCGGACGCGAACGTTCCGCTGACCGTGTTCGACGC